>CAZYXN010000011.1:0-36207 GCA_964651105.1 uncultured Muribaculum sp.
TGACAGACGTTACGAAGACATTTCTCCCTTTTTATTTATCTTTTCCAGAGATTTTACGTAAGTTTGCAAAAACTTAATAATCTCATACCTTTTAACAGTGAAAAAATTATCTCTTATTTCTGCCGGAGCACTATTAGCGTTAACTGCGGGCGCACAACAATGGCCTGCGGTCAATCAAGAGGCTCGTCCCGGAACCAGATGGTGGTGGATGGGGTCAGCTGTCGATTCTGTCAATCTTCGATATAATATCGGAGAATATGCCAAAGCAGGCCTGGGCTCTGTTGAAATTACCCCTATTTACGGTGTTCAGGGAAATGACGCAAATGAAATTCCATATCTTTCCGACAAATGGATGGATGCACTTCGCGTAGTTCAGGCAGAGGCCGCTGCCGACGGAATGCTTGTCGACATGAATCAAGGCACCGGCTGGCCTTTCGGAGGGTCCGAAGTACCAATTGAAGATGCCGCATGCAAAGCTATCTTCATTGTGGATACTGTAGCTCCCGGAGCAGATCCCGTCAAAGAAATAGACCCGAAAGATAAAGTATTTGCAAAACTCATAGCCTCCTCAAGACGAACTCTTCCATCAGGGAATGAGGAGATTATTCGTGTATTTGAAGGACGGACACGGCAGAAAGTCAAACGGGCGGCACCTGGAGGTGAAGGTTACGTGATCGACCACTTCGACCGAAATGTCGTAAAAAAATATCTTGACAAATTCGGAGATGCGTTTGACTCACGCCATATGGCATATCCACATAACTTCTTCAATGACAGCTATGAAGTGTACGGAGCCAATTGGACTCCGACGCTATTCAAAGAGTTTGAACGCCGTCGCGGTTATAAATTGCAGGAAAAGTTGCCGGAATTGCTTGGATTCGTAAATGACGGAAACACAACATTAAGTGATTACCGCGAGACTTTAGCTGACATGCTTTTAGAGAATTTCACAGAACAATGGACTCAATGGGCAAATGACAGAGGAGTGCAAACCCGAAATCAGGCCCACGGCTCACCTGCCAACCTCATTGACCTATATGCGGCAGTCGATGTCCCTGAAATAGAAGGATTTGGATTATCAGAATTCAAAATCAAGGGATTACGTACCGATGAGGGATTCACTCGGCCCAACGACAGCGACGTTTCAATGCTCAAGTATGCCTCATCGGCGGCACACATCACAGGAAAACCATTCACATCAAGTGAAACATTTACATGGCTTACTGAACATTTCCGCACTTCATTATCACAAATGAAACCGGATATCGATCTTATGTTCACATGCGGAGTAAACCATATGTTCTATCACGGCACCACCTATTCTCCCCGCGAAGACCAATGGCCCGGATGGAAATTCTACGCGTCGGTCGACATGAGCCCCACCAATACCATATGGCGTGACGCTCCGTCTCTCAATGAATACATAACCCGTTGCCAAAGTTTCCTTCAGATGGGGAACCCTGATAATGATTATCTGGTATATTTGCCTGTGCGTGACATGTGGCGCCAACGCCTGTCTCCTGCAGCAAAAGGCATCTTTCTCACCTTTGATATTCACGGGATGAAAAGAAAAGCCCCCGACTTTATCAAAAGTATTATCGAGATTGACAGCCTCGGATTTGACTGCGATTACATAAGCGACAAATACCTAATGACCACACAATATAAAAATGGCATGCTGGAAACAGCTGCCGGAACCCGATATCGCGGCCTCATCATCCCCGGAAGCAGAAAACTGACACCGCAACTTCAAGCCCACATCGATTCACTCACAGCCCAAGGAGCAACAATTATAATGGGCGTAAATGAAGAGGCGATAAAAACAGCAGCCAAATCAGAGCCGATGCGCACTGATCTCAATCTACGCACCATACGCCGCAGCAATCCGGAAGGACATCATTATTTCATCGCCAATCTAACACCCGACGATGTTAACAAAGCCGTGCCGCTCGCGGTAAATTTCGTTGATGCGGCCTGGTTTGACCCAATGACCGGAGACATATACGGTGCTGAAATTTCCGAAGGAAAGATTTTAATGAATTTCCGTTCGGGAGAATCACGCATATTGCAGACTTACAACCACAAATTGACATCGTTACCGAAACAATACAACAATGAATCCAAACCGGACACAATAGACCTGACACATCGTCCATGGGCATTGTCATTCGTCGAATCGGCACCGAACATCAATCAACAATTCAATCTTGACTCATTAACTCCCTGGACAAACCTTAACGACAGCCGACTCAATGATTTGGCAGGTACGGGTATTTACACCACTACATTCAATATAAGCAAAAAAGACCTTAAAGGCGATTGGAGTATTGATTTGGGAGATGTGCGCGAAAGCGCCCGTGTTTATCTCAATGGCGAATATCTGGGATGCGCCTGGGCTGTGCCATTCACTATAAATTGTAAAAACGCCCTGAAAAAAGGTAAGAACGAACTTCGTATAGAAGTTACCAATCTCCCCGCCAATCGTATTGCCGCACTTGACCGGAAAGGAGTAAAATGGCGTAAATTCAAGGAAATAAACCTTGTTGCAATCGGATATAAAAAGGGCGATTATTCCGGTTGGGAAACTGTACCCGGCGGCCTAAACTCAACGGTACGTCTTATACGCAGATAATAACTATATACTTAATAGCAAAAATGGAGCATCGAATTTTACGACGCTCCATTTTTATTATACCTAATCATAGCCTGATTACGACATTATTCTGTTGGTTTTATAAAACCAATGGGACAACGAGGAACTTGAAAGAATTGCTACACCAAGTTCAGTAAAAGCATAGGGTATTTTTCGCACACCTCCCTAATTTGAAATCACAATTTGTGATTTCAAATATTTCCATTCCTCAACTGTAAACTGAAACATAAAGTCTTCAGGAAACCGTTCGGCATTACGCTTCACATCCTGATTCAACACGCGGGTTTCGACTTCCGTACATCTCGGCAAGGTCTCGATCAAACATCACCTCCTGCCCTCTTATTTCGTAAATTTTCGATTGGATTGATTGTATTTCTTTCATAACAACGCCTCATTGTCAAATATCTCGTATTACCAAGACAAAATATTCATTTTTAAGCATAAGGCTGCTATATTTTTGTAGCCCGGAGCGGAATCGAACCGCTATCTAAGGTTTAGGAAACCTCTATTCTATCCGTTGAACTACCAGGCCCCTTGAATTATTGGATACAAATTTACACATAAAATATGATTTTACCCACTTTTATGCGATAAACCTTACTTCCAACATCAAATTATCGAAGATAAGTGGCGGCCACAATACCGACAACAACTTCGTTTGACTTAGTTTCAAGCGTCATTTCAGCAAGCTCCTTTTCAGGATCAAGAGGCACACACAACATTATGCCGGCACCCCCGTCAATACGTCGTCCATACACTCCGGAAATATTCAAATCCTTTTCCAGATTATTGCTTACAAGAGCTTCTTTAAATGTCATTCGATATGGTCTCGGGGCATCAATACGAAATGCCTTTCCGTCGACAAAATAATCCTGCTCGATAGGACACCAGTTGTATGGAGCGACAAGCGAAAGCGTCTTGCAGCTGCCATCGGCATATTTAACATTTACAACAGCATTTTCCATATAACACTGCATATGATTGGTGCTTCCGGCCATCAGCAACTCCATTCCGCGGGCTTTACCCTGAAGAGGTATTGTTATACTGTCGGGATAATTATCAAACAGAGATGTGTATACAACATTATTACCGGCTGCCGACACTTTATAAGGTATCCCGAGAGAGGTCTTCAAAACGCCGTCAGCATCAGTAGCGGCCCTGAGTCCTGAATCATCAATATGTGCAGTATCCTTAGGATGGCACCATTCTCCTATGCCCTGAACAGGAATCTGCAATGTAGTATATGGAGAACGCGGCGATAGATATTTGTTGCGAAATATGTCGGTAATATTGGCATTATAATATTCCTCCAAATTGATTGTCTCATAAATATTACCGTCTGCGAGCATCAAATCCAAAGCATAATCGGGATGTACGGTTCTATTACTTGTCGGAATCTCTTCCCACCATGTCATATCTCCCTGTCGCACTTGCTTGAACCCATCACGGACTTTAGAAGCAGGATGTGCGGACGATACCTCAATCGGAGCACCTGCCCATTCGATTTCCACAGCCATTACAGGCGATGCTTCAGCAACTATCTGTATAATAGGACGGCCTACACTCTCTTCGACACTTTTCCATGCGACAGGCTTTCCGTTTATCTTTACTGATTTCACTTTATCAGCAAAAGCGCCGACACAAAAGGTTACCTCCTTTATCGGCTCCATATCAAGCGTCAGCTTATAACTCTCATTATATCCGTCACGCTTGAATGCCATGGAGAAATCGGAATGCTTTATTGACGCATGATTCCATGATGCCGGAAAACCAGGCCGTATAGTAAGTTTTCCGTTCATAGCATCCGGATTAAATCCGAAAAGCCCCTGTACTGCAACACGGGAAATAACACCGATTGGATCGCCGAAATCACGATAACACTCCCCACGAGCTGCATCATAGAAACTTATCTGCCCGACATTACCCGGACTGCTGCCCATATACATTCCATCAAGCATGGAACTCTTGAAAAGATTCGCAGCCGCTTCAGGACGTCCAGCTTGCCAATATGCAAGCACTGTATGCATAACCTCGGCAAAAGCCACATTATTTATACTCCATGCATAAGGAAGCCAGTCGGTCGTGGCAATAGTAGCATATTCTCCCGCCGGAGCGTCATCAGCCACCACTGCGATATGAGGTATATTATTATCTATATAGCGTGATGCGCTATAAGCCTGGAACGGATCGGCCACATCACTGTCAATAGCGTGATACACAGTCCACAAGCCGGGATGATCATGCACTCTTTTATGCCCCATAAAATCCTTGAATTCAGCCCATACACCTTTTTCAGGCATCCATAATGTTGAATTTAAAGCCGACAGAATCTTTTCGGCTTCTTTCTGATAAGGAGCCGAATCTTCTCCTATTTTTTCCGCTATTTGAGCCGCCAGTTTGTTTGCCCGGTAATTATAAGCAGTAGAATGGGTGACAGCACCGCTGTTATAATACAGAGCGTCACTTGCCCATATACAGCAATATGCATCATACAATCCGTCATCATCAGGATCATAATTACGTTTTTCCCATGCAAGATGAGCCTTTATAACCGGCCACATTTCACGTGCATACTCCACATCGCCGGTCCAATTGAAATGCCACAACAACTCATCCATATAACATAGGTTCATATCATAATGATGCATCTGGTTATTTCGTTCCGGATTTCGACAGATATAACCGTTGCTATACATCTGAGTCCCCCATTTTTTCTCAGCCCGCGCAAGATTCATTCCGGAATCTTGGGAAGGATGCGCAATTGCAGGCTCGACATCCGTAACCTGAGATTTTGCATATGCGTTGAAATGAATTCTGGCTCTATCATGCCATCCAAGAAAATCTCCGGTATAAGCGGCTCTCCACCCGCTTAGAGGCATACGCCATCCAACAGCCCCATGAAGCCATGTTTTGCCATCCCATATTCCGTCAGCAGCCGCCATAATCGCAGTCCCGAGAGTGTTGAAGTAAGGATCGGGGGTTTCAATAACAAGATGATCTGCTATCGCTTTACGTTGAGACTGAGCTTTTTCATATGCCGCTGCGATATTTTTTTGCTTGTCCGCTGTCACATCCCGATCAAAATACTCAATATATGAAGTAGTCGATTTACCGCCGATTTTTATTGACGCCTGCTTCAGATTATCTTTAGTCGCAACCGGAGCAAACGCATTTCCGGGGTCAGCTCCGATATCTCCGCTACGATTGAGTTTAACTTTCACGGTGGAACATGTATTGGCTGTCAATACGCTGCCTTTAGGCATATTCTTTGCCACTATCTTCCATACCGCTCCTTCACGGTCATATGGAGCAACTACCGTCATATCAATCATCCCGTTTCCCCATGCCGGATCCGAAAGAAGATACCGTCGTTCGCCACCGATATAAATCGCCTGGCAATCAGCGACTGAATCAAGACGCATAGTCTTGCCGTCGACAGTAACCGTAAAATGTATATTACGATTCTCCTGCTTATGGTAAGCGGCAAATATAGGCATATCGCTCGTTTCTATACGAAACAACGTCGGGCCGCCGTAAAGAGCGCGGGTATAGAGATTTTTTCCGTTATGCGACACAAATCCTCCGTCATCAGTCGGTTTATACTGCATAACACGTTTAGCTCCGCGATAGTCGGTATTAAATGTTGATGACTCGATATAATCCTGGCTGATTGCCATCAACGGCAAAGTCAACATAGCCAAAGCACATAATATCTTCATGTAAAAAACTTTAAGGTTGTTAGAAACACAAAGATAAGGATTATTTTAGAGAAAACCTAAACGAAGCCAAAAGTATATGTCGCCATAAGGTTTTATATTTATCATCATCGCTGGAACCTCTCCTTTTTCATACTTTATATTGGAATAGGGTCTTGTTTTTAATTCTTGAATCACATCCATCCCAAGAGGCAAGTTAACCCAAATCTCCCGGCCAGACTCTAAATCAGGTTTGGCATAAGCGATTACCTTAACTTTCTTATCCATAACCACAATTTTCAGCTTTATAGATTTTAATCCCTGTTTGGAAAGCCAGATTCCTTTCACAATCTTCGGATGCCAATGCGTGGATAAAGCCGTTCCTAATTCTTCGAAATCTTTCGCTTTGGAATAATCTACCGGCTCGTGGTGTGCGGCACAAATATTTCCAGCAACAAATAATACCACAAATAATAGAATTATACGGGCAGATAACTTACCCCCCCCCATTTAATATACTCACAAACAGAGTATTAATGTAATTCATATAATTTTTTTTCATAAAAATATTATAATATAACAACAAAATCAAATTTCAATAAAATAACCGGTCAAATGTATAGACTCAACGGCGTATTTTAATCTTAATGGCTTCTTGAGGCAGATTGTCCACTGAATCTACGACAAGGACAAGATAGCCTCCGCCTCCGGCACCCGCCAATTTCCACGCACGTGCGACAGGCGCATAACGGTCTATATACTCTTTAACCCGAGCATTCATCATTGCCGGAAACATCGATATCTGAGCATTGAACGAATCCCGAAATGCATCGGCAAACCCATTAATCTCCATCGACATAATCGCATTCCAACATCTGTCAGCGGCATCGGCAAGTGCGCGAACCTTAACAGCGGAAATATCTTTACCTTCAACAACGGAATATCCTTTAGGTCTCGGGAACATCGGAATAACACATATATGTTCTTCAAGCCAGGAAATAACAGCCTCATCATGGCACGACTCAATAGCAACAGGCCAATAAGTATTATCATAGTAATGACGTGTCAATCCGGACATGCATATTCCTATCGCATCCTGCGCCCCGGATACATGTTCCCCCTTTTCCGGGGGATTTTCAAAGCAGAACAACAATCGGGCAAGCATTTCTTCATGATAGTTGGGCAACTCGTAAGGCCATATTTTCCTGGCGGCATTGCGCGTGGACGTGGACATACCGCCACGCTCCATAAACTCTACCGTCGGCTCTATGCTGACCGTAATCGCCCATCCTGGAGCATACTGCGAAACATACGGCTGATCAATCCATGTACCGGCCAAATCTATTCGGTAAGGGATAGCGCATTTGACGGTCGACCGCAACGATGTGGTTGAACGCGCATCCAGACCTTCTTCCGGCTTACGTTGCAGTTCTACATATTGAATGCCTCGTTTCCGGCAAAATTCCCTCTTCACGTCTGAGCCGCCATCGCTGTTAACTACAAATATATCCGGTTTTATATTGTCGACAATCTCCTCGAAATCTATCTTCCCTGAACCCGTATTTATAAACGCGTCAGTGACATAACGGATTGCTTTGACCATATACAGCCGCTCCTTCTCAGAATACACCGGTTTTCGGTTTTTAAGCTCCATCACCGTAGCGTCAGAACCAATACCGACATACAAGTCGCCATATTGTGACGCTTCTTTGAAAAAAGCCACATGCCCGCTATGAAGCATATCGTAGCATCCTGACACAAATACTTTTTTATTAGCCATTTTTACTGTCATTTTACAGCCGTAATAGTGATATAGTCAATTCGACACCGCATCTTACCTTCGGTAATAAAATCAACACGTACCTCGTCGCCTCTGTTCAATCTTACAACCTGTGCTATTTCATGAGTTGTCAATTCATTCACCGCCTCAGAAGCAATCCATTTATCAATCATTTGGCCATTTACAGACAACGCAATGGCTGCGGCACCCTTTTGCTCATTATAAAATGTAACGCTTAATCGGCATTCTGTGGCATCCTCTCCGTCCCATATTCCGGTCAACGCTCCGGGACCTTCGTCACCAACGGTAACCAAACCTTCGGAAGCGGAAAACCATGAACCATCTTCAGTAAATGCAATTCCCGACAAAGCCATACTTTCAGTTTCATTACGCCCCTCTTTAAGATAAGAAATCGGTGAAGAGAAACGCCACAATTTCCCCTCGACAACTGAACCGTCACGCGTTATCGCATCAACACGCCAGCAATAAGCCTTCCCCGCAGATAATTTTTCAATAAAAAACTCAGTTTTATCTGTCGAGCCGACAAACTTCAGGCTATCGCTTTCCGAACCAATATATACGTTATATTCTGACGCATCAAAAGCAGGACTCCATCTCAATGTCAGCGGACTGCAAAAAGCGTCGACAGCGACGGCCTCATACAATTTTACATTATCGTCTCCATTCCTCGGTATCGGATTGGACACACAGGCAGCGGCCGTTGTAAATCGATATAATGGAGACATTGCTGTAGTTCCGTCCACGAATTTTGCAATAACTTTCCAATAGTAAGTCGTTGCCGGCAAAAGTTCATAATGGCCGTCAAAAGTCGAAGGAAGAAGCTTCATATTATCGGGGGATGTCCCTATATAGACAATTACAGACTTTACATCTTCCAACGGGCTATATCTGAGCTTTGTTTTACAATCTATACCAATCGCGCCATTGCCAGGATAAAGAATAGGCTCGCGTTCAATACCGGCTTGAGGTCCGGCGCAATCAGCCAACAACTGCGGAAGAACCGATGCATCATTAACGACAAAATCATAATCGTAATAATATTTCGGAGAAAAATCCGTACCGGTCAATCGATGTTTGCCCGCTTTATCCACAGGCTTTCCAAAATAACTGCCACTATCGGCAAGTTCTCCAAAATAAGCATTGGTCGAGTCATCGGAATACATTTGATTGAACGGACGTTTAACCGCTTTAGTAAAGTAATTGTTTTCCGACAATATTTTCGCACGGCTATGAGCTCCTATGCCATAACCGGATATGCTGTCATAGTAATTATTAAAAACATGCCCTCTTCCATAACCCACACGGGGATTACGTTGTGTCGTGTTTTGAAAAATATTATGATGGTATGTCACCCTCATTTTTCCGTTGTCTTCAAAATGCTGCGTTCCGCTATTGCAGATAGACACTTTATCATGGTCATGAAACCGATTGCAGGAGGCCGTCAAAAAATTGCTTCCGATAGTAAAATCAAGAAGGCCGTCCCAATCCTCCCTCTCGTTGTCATGCTCACTTCCAAGATCACAATGGTCTACCCATATATGGTGTGAGTCCCGACACGCAATCGCGTCTGGAGAACCGTCAAAAATGGTGATATTGCGTATGATTATATTGTGTTTGCCGTTAATATTCAACCCTATTCCATATAATGTCGCATTATCTCCGGCTCCTAATATCGTTTTATTGGAGCCGACTTCAACAGCATCCTTTTTACGCTCTATCCCAGCACCGGTCAAAATCCCTTCGACAATTACTACACGCGGTTCATCATCTCCCACAGCATTTTCAAAGGCATTTCTGTCTTTTACTCTGACAATCTGCCCGTCCATGCCGCCGGTAATGCCTCCATCACAATTCACAAACCCGACAGGGCCATAGGAACAATCCGTTTTTGCTGCAATCGTTCCAGCGTATAAGCCGGCAAATGCCAGCAATATTATTAGTTGTTTCATTCTCATGGAATTTGATTATAACGTAGATATCATTTGTTTAAGGATTTCTCGATCTAAAGATCCTACAGCCTTGACATCATCTGAATCAGCCACATGGGTTCCTTCAAGATACTTCCTATTAACCGATTCCTGATACCAGGTCAATATGCGGTCAATCATAGGAGTTTCCACTGATTCCAGATCACAAACCAGTTTGATCATCAGCAACCCATAAGTGAAATCTTCAGTAAAATATCGTGACTCCATGTCCGGAACGAACTGGCCTGCAGCAAGCTCTTTCATAGGAGCAGGCAAACCCTTAAATGCCGTTATCGAACGGATTTTCCGGCTAAGAGAAGATGCGTCAGTAGACTCATAATATTCAATCAGCGGAGGTATGTCACCGTCATCAAGCCCGAGCTTACACAATAAAGACTGAAATTCCGCATCGGCAGCTATCAGCACATCGCTGCTACTGTCGGTCCAATCCTCATAGAAGCGGGGAATAACAGCCAAAGGGCCTCGCGAACGAGAGAACATATCATACAAACGTGTCGTGTGGAGTATAGGATTGCTGTTAGTCAAAGTCGCCTGAAACGGATGCCGCAACGGCAGAAGCGGTGTCATCAGCATATTTTCAAGAACATCTGACAATCTGGCTACATCATCCTCATTTGCTCCCCAAAAACCTACCCGCATAGTCTTACGGTATCCCAAAAGCAATCCCGACTCTCCGTATCGGTTAACTCGGGCAATAAAAGGAGGGCGCTGGAATCCGAATAATTTCGCATCAAGACCCAAGTCTTTTAATGCCATGACAAAAAAGCCGGTACAACAGAATACACTCCCGACAAACGTATTCTTATCTAAAAACGGCTTTATCCTGCGTAGCTCTTCCGACATGGCCGTCGCAGGAAGACAAACAAGAACTATTCCCGAACCGGGCACAACATCAGCGGGTTCGGAGCTTATCGCGCCAAGAGCGCCTACAAATCTTTTTTCCTCGGAATCCGAGACCTCCAACATATCTTTCCATCGGTCGGGATGACGTGTCAAAATATTCACATGCCAACCACGAGCTGCAGCGACCCCGGCAATAACAGTTCCGAGATTGCCGCCACCGCATATACATATATTTTTCAATTCATCGCCATTCATCACCGTCTCTGTCTGAATTTATCCCAAAACATTTCCAGGCCTTTTATCAATCTGTCATTATCATCTCGTCCGCGCACGGCAATGCGCACATACTGCCGATCCTCAGGAAAACCCTTTTTAGACGAGCAGTCCTTTATATATATATTATAATCGGCCAACAATGACAATGTCAGTTCATAAGATGAAACCCCATTCGTAAGCTCGCAGAGAAAATAGTTTGCCTGCGAAGGAATGACTCTCAAAAACGGTATTTTCTTGAGATTGTCGTGGAAATAATCACGTTCATTACGGAACTTGTCACAAGCATCCCAGTAATCCCGTTCATACTTGCCGAAAATTTGCATATAAAACTCAGCAAAGGAATTTATATTCCATATCGCCACATCACCACGGAGTTTCTTGACAAGCATCTTATCAGCAGAGGCAAGGACACCGAGTCTCAGTCCGGGCACCCCATATGACTTTGAAATGCTTTTCATCACACACATGGATGGGTATAATTCCAAAATCCGGTCACAAAGTAGCGAATTCGCGGCACCGCCATCACTGAAATCAACAAACGACTCATCCACTACAAGCCGCACGCCGATTTTTTCACATTCTCCGGCAAGTCTCATCACATCGCCGACAGGGATAAAATTACCCGATGGATTATCCGGATTCACAAGCAAAAGTGTCGATATATTCTTGTCACTGAAGAAATCCACCAAATCATCGACTGCATATGAAAAATCGCTATTTCCCAGACGGTATTCAACTACCTGGTCAGAAAGTAATCGATTGGGATATTCCTCGAATGTCGGATAAGTCACGCCTACTTTTCCGGGCAGATATTCCATCAACGCCTTAATAAGTTCCGCAGCGCCGTTTCCGATACATACATAGTCCTGCTTTATTCCAAAATATTTTCCTGCAAGCAACGAATTGACACCCATCCCCGACGGATATTCCCTCAGCAGCACATCAAAGTTTGCCTTCATTTCATCGTTAAGCCGTTTGCTCGGAAAATAAGGATTGACAAGATAACAGAAATCCAACAATCCCGGATAACGCCAATATCCCCCGTAACTATGTTGAATCTTCCCAAGCCGTTCTTCAGGAGAAGCGAACATAGTTTCAGCGATACGCAAGTCCTGCACATCATCAATCTCATACCATCTCATACCTGAAACCGGCAACGCTTTCAGTCCGGCCCGATCTATCAAAGTGATAACCCGCAACACCTGCTCATAGTACTCATTGTTGCCAAGAACGTTTAGATACGCTTCAAGGAAAGGAAGATAATGATTGACAATAAAGTCACGGCTAAACTTATAGACATTGACCGTCTTATAATAAAATTTGGTGTCGTCGTAATTAAATGCTTTTTTGGAGATAAAATTGACAATGTTGTTATCATCATCAATCGTCACCATTGTGCCGTCATTCCAAGATTCATACTTTGACACAAGAGCGAGAGTGGGATAAGAGCTTTCAATAGCCGTAGACAATATTTTGTCTTCAAAAATGAGGTCGCTTTCGAGAAGCAGTGTGTCCTCTTCCTTCAAATAATCTCTTGCAAGCCACAGAGAATATATGTTATTGGTCTTGTCATACACACGGTTTTCAACAAAAAGGACACCAAGTTGCGGATAACGCTCCATGACATATTCTTTAAGTTTCCGCCCCTCATACCCTATGACCATCACTATCCGAGAAAGCTCATGCTTAGACAACTGCCTGAGCATCCGGTCAATAAGTCGCTCCCCATTGACCTCCACCATACATTTGGTATTTGCAGCAGTAAACTCCCCGAGTCTGCGCCCCATTCCGGCGGCAAGAATAACAGCTTGCATATTTATCTAATTATCATTATCTATTTTTCGCCGCTGAATTATCTTCTTGATATATTCAGAATTAATCCAGTAACAATATTTATCAGCAAAACCTCCATTAGGATTAATTGCCGCTTTCTTATAACTTTCTGCCGTTCCTTTCGGGCGCACATGAAATGTTCGATGATTGTTCAATGACCAAAAGCTGGACAAATGTATATTATCAGCCAACACATTTGCCCTGATATCCTCCCAATATAGTCTCGCCGTTTCAAGATCGGCTTGAGGCATAGTCCAGAAGAAAGCGTCTTCAAGAATAAGTTCTCCAGAGTGACAACCAAAAGCTCCCGAATTAATAGAAGGATGTCGGAACACAACAAACAGGAAGCGACTTGAAAATAATTCGTATGCCTCAGAATTGAACCAATCATCATTTTCATAGATTTCTTCGTAATCAATATTGCGAAATGACATACTTTCTTTAACTCTGCCATTGGAATACAATGAAACAGTTTTCAGCGTCAGTCCCGATTTTTTAAATTCTTCAGTAAGTTCAATCTTGTTACTTCCGCTTCCAGTGCATTTCCCATCAGAAACTATTAAAGATGCGATTCTGTAATTTATATCCTTGGACTTTACCGAAGCCATTGAGAAACGACTCATTATATCATCTACGCATAGGCCGATAAATGGCTTAAAGCGATTCAGTAAAATTGTTTCAAATCCAGATTGTTTCAATTGATCCTTGGATACTAATTGAGAATCCTGAATATCCATCCTATTTATATTTGAAACCGCATTAGTTCCACTATTTTTGATAAATTCAAGCACCGTCCTCATATATGCAGGCTTTAAAGAGAACGCCCTTGCGGGAGCCAGAATTTCAGAAAACGGTTGTTTGCGTAACTTATCGCCCTTTTGCCCTTTACGGCACACCGCCAGATAATCAGTATCACCATCTGACAAGTTATGCGCATTGCCGTTTCTTATTTTTTCTACGATTTTGTTAAAATCATTCCGGATTATTATCAAATCTTTTTCAGGAATTTGCCAAAGGGCGGTGTATATAAATTTTAAATCATGCTTCGGTACATCCTTTCTGTAAAGGTAAAAAATGAGCAGCATGATACGGCACTTCATGAAAAAAGATGATTCTTCAAAATTCTTGGTCACAACATCACAGTAGTCGACCATATCGCACACTAGGCGTTCTTTTATCGCATATTCATCGGTTGACTTAAGTTGCTTAAGACCGGTTCCTTTTAATTCAACCCCGGCTTCTTTAAAGTCCGGCCCGGAATCTGAATTAATTGGATACATAAAAAAGAGTGATTCGAGCATATGCTCAAGTCCCCCTTTACCCTGTCCTTTAAGCGAAGAGGCCTCCAATGCATCTTTACCAACCGCTTCAAGCAAAGTCCGGTTAAGGAGTCGCTTACTGTAATCGAAAATAGACCATTTATCGGTTTTATCATAAGGCAGGGACCTATCCATGACATTCTTATATATTAGAGAGCAAACTTAATCCAAGACGTTCCACAATTCCCGTCACAAGTGCATTTCCCATGAGAAAAGCTCTACGAACATCGCTTGCCTCACGAGTGTGATTATCGGGAAACATGTTCAAACGCTCCAATTCTACTGGAGTCAATCGTCGATATTTCCCCGAAGATGTCAGCACAACATGCTTGAACCTAGACGGCGCACTTCCACCTTCTCCGGTTATTATTGTGCGTGAGGGGGCATTGACATTATCTGGAAATGCCATAGGGCCTTCCGAATAATTATATTCATAACCGTCCTTGGTCATACGCTTCTCTTTCTTTGAGCCTTTCAAATATTTCCATTTGTCTAAATCAGTATCAGAAATAAAGAATTCTTCCGGAACTACTGTTTCTTCAAGCAATATATCGGAAAGTGAAATTGCTGGCCCGTCATAAACTGGCTCGACATCGGTAGTACATATGTGTCGATTATACATAACTCCTGCTGTTCCGAATGGTGTAATGCTTGGATTTTTTCCGTTATTAAAACTATTTGTGATATCCACCAATGACCCCTCTATATCAAACTCTCTACGACACATTGTTGATTTTTCTTTAGCCGGAAACGCACAAGATATAATCCCAGAATTAAGAACCCAATCAAATTTGTCAACACATAAATTAAACTTGTCGCCTATAGCATTAAATCCTCGATGATACGCGATAATATACGTGCGGCGGCGACGTTGCGGCATTCCATAGTCAGCAGCATTAATCACTCGCCATTCAACAGCATATCCAAGATCGGAGAGTGAGGCAAGAATGAGCGCAAAATCCCTCCCCCGCTGCTTAACCGGAGATTTCAAAATCCTATCAACATTTTCAAGCATCAAATATGGTACAGGATGAGGTAAATCTCTTAAAATACGGTGAATTTGCCACCATAATACACCTTTATTACCCTCGATTCCTTTAGAATTTTTCAAAGTGGTTGCAACCGAATAATCCTGACATGGAAAACCTCCAACAAGCAAATCTCCACACGGAATTTCCTCTACTGGAACTGTGGCAATATCTTCATTAGAATGCCCTGTAGCACCAAATCGACGACAATAGACAATGGAAGCATCCTGCCTTTTAGTACTTGGTTCCCACTGATTGCTCCAAACGACATTGAAGCGATTAGAAGCACGTTCAAGTCCAATGCGAAAACCTCCGACACCTGCAAATAATTCAATTACACGTATTCTGTCGGTAATATTTGTCATGCTATTGTCATTAAATAATGATAACTGCCGACATTCCCGTGTCACACGAGAATATTCAGCCAAAGGTTCGCAAAGCGTGTCATCCTTTTCCCCCGGAACCACGTAGTTGATACTTGTCTTATGCGGCTTTACCATCATACAATTTATATTTACAAAGATAGCAAAAGTTTCGGGAATGAAAAAAGCGGATGCCACCAAGAAAGTGACATCCGCATAGTTATTCAAGGTAGTTGTATTAGTCAATGAGTTCGTCAGCCTTGTAACCGCCCATTTCACGAATAGCGTTCTTAAGCATTACGTACTGCTCGAAGAGGTTGTTCACAGGCACTTCGTCCTTGGTATAGTCGTGCATCGGGCTCTTGAGGAAGAAGCTCAAGAAACGCTGAGTGCCATACCAGCCGCAACGTGCCGCCATATCGATGAGCAAGCAGAGGTCAAGGCAGAGAGGAGCGGCAAGGATAGAGTCGCGGCAGAGGAAGTTGATCTTAATCTGCATAGGATAGCCCATCCAGCCGAAGATATCGATGTTGTCCCATCCTTCCTTGTTGTCGTTGCGGGGAGGATAGTAGTTGATACGTACCTTGTGATAGTAATCGGTGTAAAGATCGGGCTGCTTTTCCGGAACAAGGATAGACTCCAATGTAGAAAGCTTGCTGACCTCTTTAGTACGGAAGTTGGCAGGTTCGTCAAGCACGAGACCGTCACGGTTTCCAAGAATATTGGTAGAGAACCAACCGGCAAGGCCAAGATGGCGCACACCGATAATCGGAGCGAAACCTGATTTTACCAAAGTCTGACCGGTCTTGAAGTCTTTACCCGCGATAGGCATTTTGGTCTTTTCTGCGAGTTCCCACATTGCGGGGAAGTCAACAGTCGTGTTGGGAGCACCCATGATGAAAGGAGCGCCTTCCGACAATGCTGCATAAGCATAGCACATAGAAGGAGCGATATGCTCACGGTCATCAGCCTTCATTGCAGCTTCAAGATCAGCGAGGCTGTAGTGAACCTTCTCGTCAACCGGAACATAAACTTCGGTAGAAGCAGCCCATAGCACAACGATACGATCGCAATTGTGAGCAGCCTTGAAGTCACGGATATCTTTACGAAGAGCCTCAACCATTTCCCAGCGAGTCTTGCAATCCTTGACATTATCACCTTCAAGACGTTTTGCATAATTATGGTCAAAAGCGGCTTTCATCGGCTTGATTGCCTCAAGTTCGTCCTTAACAGGAAGGATATCCTTTTCCTTCAGAACCTCGCAGTTCATTGCTGATTCAAAAGCATTTTGCGGATATACGTCCCATGATCCGAATTCAATCTGGTCAAGAGAAGCGAGAGGAATGATTTGGTTATAATGAAGATACTTTTTATCAGCTCCTTCTCCTACACGGATTACATCATATTGAGTTGACGAACCGATAGGTTTAGCAAGACCTTTGCGTGTCATAAGGACACCAGTAATAAATGTAGTACTTACAGCGCCAAGTCCTACAACGAGAATACCGAGCTTACCCTCGGCTTTCTTAACTTCACTTTGATTCATGATTGTGATGGTTAATTAGTTTTTATTTCCCTTTTTGTATTAATTTCAATACTTGTTTTTAATGTTTCACCTTAGGTTTAAGGATAAAAACGTGTAAAAGTAGCAGTAATTTTTGAGATGTAAAAAGTTTTTTAGACAAACTTTACTTACAATCTGCCAAATTTAGTTAAAGAAGCGACCAAATAATTAATTTAAGTTAATTATAAAGCTTGATAAGCCATCCGTGTTAATTAATCATAACGCCACCCCTATGAGTTCTGACAAATTTTTGATTATTGCCGGGTGCATGACTGAATCTTCTTCGTCAGTCCACCCTTTGCCTTTCAGCCATGCGACTTTACATCCGATGCTTTCAGCCGGAACAATATCTTTTTTGTAGGAGTCGCCTACGACAAGGACTTCTTCCGGCCGCATGCCCAAAGCCTCAACCCCGAGCGCGAAAATCTTGGGATCAGGCTTACGCACTCCTACAACAGCGCTTTCAATAATGTCCTTAAAAAAGCGACGCAGATCAAAGTCTGACAGCACAGCTTCAATATTACCATAAAAATTACTCACAAGCGCCATCGGATAATGAGCTGACAACTCTGCCAATACCGGACGTGCCTCATCAGCGCACTCTCTGGCTTTGTCATAACAATATCCGGCTATATCAGGCGCCAAAATCTTTATGTCCTCCTTTTTTATCAGAGACTTCTCCGCAAGATAGTCCAATTCAATCACCATCTTTTTATAAAGCAGATTGTAGAAATTATCTTCAGGCCGGATGTGAGGATGACGGGCAAGCTCACGTTCAGCATAAACATAAGCGTCTCGGAAATCGGTTTTATCAACATCGGCTTTTGACGAGCGGTAACCGTCCCAGATCACTTCACTCCAATGGGCGCCGCGACTGTCAATCGTACCCCCGTAATCAAATATTATCCCTTTGATATTTTTAATAGAGTCCATCCTGCAACTGTTTTGTGAAATTACGGCAGATCCGTTCATGACGCGCCACCATATATACAAGAAGAATATTGAGAACTGTAAGTTCAAACGCAAAATAAAGCCATGGCATCATCAGGAACAGCGACGTGAACAATGCTATAGTACGCCAATTAAACGAAAGAATATTGGTATACTTCATCAGTGGCAGACTCTTCTGACGGAACGCATCCCTGAATGATGCCGGAATCTTGCCGTCCGGGAATCTATTTTTCAATTCACGACGCAAAGCCTGCATTGAAGGAGTGTTTGCTTCCTGGTTGACAGTATAGTTCGTATAAAACGTAAGAGTCAGTTTGCTCCAGAAATTTTTAGTCCATGATAACCCGGCAAGTTTCTCTTTTAAAGCATCGGCCGACTCAAGCTCGCTACCGCCTTCCCCTTTCAGAAAATATAGATGGAACTGGCGATAATAGTCGGCCATCGCTGCTTGCTTGGCATGACATATGCCGGTTACGACCGCCACCACCCATATGACCCATGTATGTGATGAAAAGAATTCAGATGTGACATTCTCCCTCAGGCATATCGCGACATAAATAGTAGCAAACCATAGGTCGCCTGAAAGGCCGTCCAATATACGGCCTATACGGGAGTATTGCTTGGTCATTCTTGCAAGCTGTCCGTCGGCCGAGTCAAAAGAATTGGCCCATATAAGGAGCAGCATTCCCACGACATTCATCCACATCACCGGGAAATAGAACATCACGCCGGCGGCTATGCCAAGAAATATCGATGCGATAGTAATCGCATTGGGCGTAATTCCAAGTTTCTTGGCGGCACAAGCCCACATATAGCCTATTTTCCTATAAAACCATAAGTCGATATGCTCTTCGGTGTCCATCGACTTCAATGTGTCCTGCAACGACACGTTCTCTTTTGCCGAGGTCATTTCTGATGTTCTTTAATAGTATTGATGATACATTTTGCAATGTGAGGGGCGGCTTCCTGACGGCACGGAGCGAAACTGGGCCAATCATTGAAATCTATTATACGCATAGAGCCGTCGGCATTCACAATGCAATCGCCCCCATATATTTTCACGTCAAGCACTTCGCTCGCCGCCTGGCATATCGCTTTCATACGCGCTTTGTCAAATTCGATACCCTGCGATTTTCCATTGATAGCCTCATGTCCATATTTGGAATGCCCTGCCTCAAACGGATAAAACCAATAGAAAAACGGAGTGCCCTGCACACCATAAAATTTGATAAGGTCGCCGACAAGATGCTTGTTAATGACAGCCCTTTTTATACCGCGCAAAAAATACTCCTGCAACACTTCCTGCGCCTCTTCGGGATGACGCACATAACTTACGTCCTCCTTATGCATGGCATGGAAATCGCCGCGCTTTATCCAGCATTGCGTGTACCCGGCCTTTTTAAGTTGTCCCGCAACAGCCTCATCGGTATCAACAATCAGGCTTTCCGGATAAGGGATATTACTTCCTATAAGAATTCTGGTCATTCTTTCACGAGTGCAATTCTCGATACCATAACCTGAATTTATCACAAGCGTGCCTTCATCCTCAAGTTTCTGCAAAAGATGAATAGACTTCATCTCCCGACACATGTTGACTATGATTTTCTCCTTGACTTCTCCGGCAATAAATTGCTCTTCACTATAAATGTTGACAATGATTCCGCGTTTACGGAGCTGATCGGCAGTTGCGTTGAATATAGCGGCATCATTGCCTATGTGATTCGGGGAATAAGCGCCGGCTCTCATTATACCGGCTATCGTAATCTCTGCCATTTTTAATCAATTATATTATTGCTTGTTTTCGCCTGCTATGAAAATCTCGGCCGTGGCGATATCTCCGACATGATCGACATCCACAATCTTGCTGAACGGACAGGCTTTCAGATTCAGGCCGCCCTCCACAAGAGCCCGCTGGTAATTGCGCATACGGCTCACTCCCTTTTTCATGCAATCGTCGAGAATGTCAAGAGCCGGAGGGGTAAGCCCGTAAATGCCCCCTGAAATATATCTAACCCCTTCGTGAGGAGCGTCGAGAAATGCCGTGATACGCATATCATCGTTGACATCAATATAAAGCGGCTTCTCGTCATCAATAAACGATGTTACAGCCATATAGCCATCGGCATCATCGTTCTCGTCGAATTCTCTCACATAACGGCTGAAATCCTCACTGCGAAAAATAGTGTCCACAGTTGTCAGCACAAATTTTCCACGTGCCGGAAAACTTCGGCTCACTTCCCAAAAGGAATGCATCGAGCTCGGTGTCGTTTTGACAACAAGATGAAACGGCACCGGCAGACTGAGACCTTCAAGATATTCTCTCACTTCGGTCATCTGTTCATTGACTATAATTGACAACGACTCCGGCGAACATGACATCATGATGTCAATCAAGCGTTTAATCATAGGCACTCCGTTAAGAAGCACCAAAGGTTTGGGTTTTGCCACTCCTTCCTGAGCAAGGCGCGAACCCTCACCGGCTGCAATAATGGCGTAATGCATTGGTTTAATTATATTTAATCTGTGTCTCCATCATCTTTGGTGAGATCGAGAACAACATTGTCCTTACCTTTTTCAAAATATTGCTTTCTCAATGGATTGCGGAATGCATATGCGTCATTCTGCCGATTACGATAGATATCGATAGCCGCATATATAGCATGCCTCATGGATTCCGCCGATGCCATCCATTTACCGGCAATGTCAAATCCGGTGCCATGGTCAGGGGAAGTTCTCACATATGGAAGGCCGGCCGTAAAATTCACTCCGTCATCCATTGATTTGGTTTTAAATGGAGCAAGACCCTGGTCATGATACATAGCAAGCACTCCGTCAAACACTTTATAGCTCTCCGTCCCGAAGAAACCGTCTGCCGCATAAGGGCCAAATGCAAGTATGCTCTTCTTCCGTGCCTCTTCTATCGCCGGGATTATAATATCCTTCTCTTCGAAACCAAGCAATCCGTTTTCACCGGCATGCGGATTCAAAGAAAGCACGGCGATACGCGGAGCGGTAATCCCGAAATCTTTCCGCAGTGAAGCGCTGAATGCGACCAGCTTGTCCACAATCCCTTCGGAAGTAATAGATGCAGCGATTTTGGAAATAGGCATATGAGTGGTGACCAATGCCACACGCATAACGTCGCTGCATAGAATCATCAATGCCTTCTCGCCGTCTCCAAGGGAGGCTTCAAGATATTCCGTATGTCCTGGGAAATGAAATGTCTCGCTGTGAATGGCGTCTTTGTTGATAGGCGCCGTCACTAAAGCGTCAATTTCCCCTGCACGCAAATCGGACACAGCACGCTCCAATGCGATAAAAGCCGCCTCGCCGGCACTTTTCGACAATATCCCGGGCTCAACCTTGATATCTTCGGGAATAACATTAATGATGTTTATTTCACCTTCTTTACATTGTGCCGGTGACTGAATCTGAGACATCGGGACTGCCGGTTGGTCGGCACCCTTTAAATAATAGGCGGCAATCTTAGCCGATCCGTATATAATAGGCGTACACAATTCAGCGATACGCTGGTCTTCAACGGCTTTAAGTATCACTTCATAGCCTATGCCGTTAATATCGCCTTGCGTTATTCCTATTTTGAGTTTTCTGTTATTCATTGCAATGAGTCAAAATTTTCGCTAAGTTACGAAAACTCCGCAACAAAACAAAATGCCCGGCACGCACCGTCAGTTTTGGTTTAACCGCACAATAAAACCAAAACCGGCATGGATTCCTGACGGTCTCCATGCCGGTTTTCAATTGTCAAAAAAGAAATGTTGTCTATAACAATATTTTCTTTCCTGCTATGAAATACACCCCATGACCGAGATTTTTAATTTCATTCCGGCCTCTCTCGAGTTTAACGACTTTTACAAGTCGACCGTCGATGCCAAACAAGTCAATCGTCGTAACACAGTCGGAATAAATAACCAGAACATCCCCTTCCTTAAGGACTTTCAGTCCGCTCTCGTCACCTATTTCCAAAACTCCGGCAGGAATTTTTTCGGAAAGGTCAATTCCGATATAATTGTCTGATCGGGATTCGGCATATACTGTAAAGGGCTCAACGGCAACAGTAGGTTCTTCCGAGTCGGCGGACACAAAAGCCGAACCGCTGTCATTCAGTTTAGATGTCGTCGATGACGGAAGGACTGACTGAACAAATGTCCCGACCAGATCATATCTACGGCCTTTCGCCCTGATTTCACTCGGTGTGCGGGCCACTTCGCATTTTCCTGACACGAACCGCGCCATACCTGGTTCTGAATCTCTGTGCAGACTCACGACATAAGGTGTATTAGCCTTGATCTCACTCATCAACGTGACATCTTCAGAATTCTCATCCATGAGAGACGCAATCATATAAACACCATTATCATTCTTTACCGGATCGCCGGTAAAACAAGACATATCGCTTCCTGCGGCGTCAGTCACCTTTTCAGGAGCAAAAGGCAGCACAAGAGATTTCCAATTATTATTTCCGGCTGATACCTCAAGAGGAATCTCCATGCTTATTGTGCTACCTTCAAGCACATTAAAATCATTCAACGCGTTAAAGTCACATGTAAAATCAAGCTTTATGTCTCCAATAGCCTCATACACGCGTCCATCTGAAGAATCCGCATCCTTACGAACTCTCACATAGTTGGCTTTGGCTTCAGGGACATCGATATTCTCATCGAGGTAAATGATACAGTTGGGATTAATTCCTGCAAATGCATCGGAAGAATATCCCGCAGCACGGGAGCGAGCAAAACGGCTGCGTATAACCGCAGGTTCCGAATCTGGACGAGGAGCATTAAAAATCACGCTTGTCAATCCCGAACAGCCGCTGAATGCATTTTCACCGATGCCCTTGATATCCGTAAAGCTCAAAGACTTCAATGACAAGCAGCCTTCAAACGCGCTATCTCCGATATAATCCACACATGCTGGAATTTCCACATTGGCAAGATTGACACAGTTCTTAAATGTCCCGGCCTCTATATCGGCAGAATTCGGCAATACGACAGTAACAAGGCTCTCTTTTCCCGCCATCGCCTCAGCCGGCAACGCTACCGAAAGGCCGGAAAGATCAAGCTGCTCGAGGGCAGGCAATTCGTCTACTATTTCTTTGAGCTTTCCTGGCTCAATATCTCCGGCAAGAGCTATTGAAGTGACATTCTTCGCTTCAGCGGCATTGATCGCTTCAGCTTCGGCAACATCGATAGTGGCTCCATTCAACGGGATTGCATATACCGCAACCGCCACATCTCGATTTACAACATCTATGTTATAGAAGCCATCCTCATCGGGAGAAACAGTAGCCTCGCCGGATTTTACAACAATCTCAATTTCATTGGCGTTAATCCCGTTCAGATTCACTCTAAAGCGTACACTGCTGTTTTCTTTTATATTTTCAAGAACAGGAGAAACCGGATTCTCATAATTCAGCTTTTCAAACTCAGTAGCATTATCGCCGGCCTCCGACTCATTATTGCGGATCTCTTCGGGAACAATCACAAGACCGGCCGAAGAACAATTGAACGCGACATCATAAAGATAAACAACATCCACATTATGATCTCCGCATTTATCGGCATACTTGTTGGGATTATAATACGTGATATTAACTGCTCCGTCGGCACCTACCGCATTATCGGGAAGGAGTGTGCCGTTATCATATACTTTAATCTTTCGTTTAAGGTCACAAGAATCAATCTTGTCAGGACGATTGGACAATTCCTGAGTTTTGGCTGCAATGTAAAGTTTACAATCCATCTGTTCCAACACGACGTTGTCCTTGAGGAACGAAGCGGCCTTAGACACATCCAATGAGCTGTCAACGACAAAACAGCGTGACGCATCGAAATCAAGACCGTATACCGGATACTCTCCTACGATATTGAATTTCCCGGCTTCCCAACCGTTTGACCAGTTCTCTTCAAACCATCCGGTATCGGCATGCGGAGTTTTATAAGCCGATAGATATTCCGGCTCAACAACCACAGTGACTTTTGTGTTATCGGCAAGACCTGTTTTCAAAGCATGATACTGGCTGTAATAAAGGTGACCTACATTACCGTCAGCACCCGGAACACAGGGAAGATATATCGTTTCCAGCGAAGTACATCCCTGGAAAACATTGTCACCCAATCCGCCTCTGACGTTGGTAATGACATCGCCGTTGGCATTCAATGCTTTTCCCAAACCGAAATTGCGCAAATTTTTAGGAAGTCGGATCTCCCTCAGTCTGCTGCAGCCCTTGAAACATGCGTCGTCAAATTGCGTCACTGTTTCGGGAAGGATGAGTTCTTCCAGAAAACATCCGCCAAGAGCAGAATTATAAAACGCTTCTCTCGGGAACCAATTGTCAAGTCCGGCACCCGCATCTTTGTCACGGTCGTGAACAATCGTAGCTTCTGACAGATCCAGATGTCGGATGTTGGCCGCTATGCTGTAATTATCCCGGAAAAAATCGAAATCATAGTAATCAAGTTTGCCTACAATTTTAAGTTTCTTGATATTGCTGTATTTCTGGGCAGTCTCATAATTTATCTTACCCCAGCCGGAAATACCTTCAAATCCGGAAAGATAAAGATGCTCTCCGTCTTTAAGCACAATGGTAGCCTCCGTATATGTAACAGGAGGATAAATCCTGACATCAAAGTTCAAATCCTGTTTGGCAATAAAGGAATAATTGAAAGTCTTTCCTCCTTTGACAAGCGTATCTCCGTTAACAACCACATCAAGCATGTGTGAGGCAGTTTTCGGTGTGATTCTGAAATTAAGGTCTCGCCCGTGGACTGCGGTTTTAACTATACCGGATAGATTGGCTTTATCTTCAATTCCCTCAGAAAAAGTGAAATTGTATACCGGAGTCTGATTGTTGAGAGCAGGCAATGCGTCAATTACATTTTCATTGCTGCCATTTACCAGAACCCATGTTTTACTATTATAAGAAGTGGCGAGACGGATAAGGTTGCCTTCACGGACAGTCGCATCTTTTACACAACAATTTACCGTCATTTTAAATCCTCGCCCATTGCCGCTTGACCAATTGCCGATAGGAGAAATAAATTCCTTGATTCTGCCGTCAGCTGTCGCGAGCACGATACCCCAAAAAGCATTGCCGGTAACAGCGAAAGAATTTATACGTACCGAGAACGGAACTCCGGGAAGTACGTTGACCGCATCGGTAAACATACCTACTGTACCTCCGTCATCGGTAATAGTCCACGGCGATTCATATGAACTCACCTGCATCGGTTCAACAAAATCAAAACGTATGACAGTGTTAGCGTCAAGCGTTACGGCATAATTGCCCTGAGCGTCGGGATGCAATAATGTAGAGTTGGCATACACATCCATCCTACTGTCATCCTCGGCAACACGTTCTGCCGTGAATATCACTTTCTGTCCCTTTTCATATCGTCCGGGCTCGATATCGCCCGAATATTTTACCGCCGGAGTTTCCATTACGGCAAATGCGACATCGGTTGGTTCCGAAATTTTCTCAACTACAATATTATTGATATCCTTCCAGTATTCTTTGTTCATATACTGGTTCTTTGAAGCCTCTGTCGGACAGTGAAGAGTCATTTTGCCGGTAGGGGTGCCATGAAACACACACCAGTTTATAAACGCGGGAGTCGGATTGCCGACCCAAACGTCAACCAAACCGGATGAAGCATTGAACACATTGTATTCAAACGTTGACACGCTTGCAGGGATAACGATTTTAGTTATACCGCACGAACGAAACGCTCCATTGTTAAGTCTTGTCACATTATTCGGGAGAATCACTTCTTTAAGCCCCCACAAACCGCGAAAAGCGTCACGAGGCACGGCATTTGCCTGATTGGAACCGTTAGCGGCTATAGAAACTCCCGAAAGATCGAGGCGCTTGAGTTTCATGCTGTTTTTCATAAATGCAAAATCGCGCGCGTCAATAGTGCCGAAAAGAGAAAGTTCTTTAACCGTTCCGGCATCACCCCCGGAAATAAGGGTTTCAAGTGTTCCGGGCTCATTCACCCATATGCTGCGTTTTTCTTTCACATCAGCCGCACGTTGCACATATATGGCAATTTCCTGATTGGAGACCACGTTATTGACAGTATAATTGTAATCCGCATCGGGAGTCAGAACATAACCATTGGCCTTGACAGTGACGACATCGCGTTCAGGGAAAGACGGAACTACCTTGAAATTATAATTCCAGCCCTGAATCACCCGGTTGTCGCCGGTGAATGTCACGTCGCCGGCCGAAGAGGACGCATGATTTACGGTAAAATAACGCGGAGAAGCACTCCGTGCTGAAATCTCATTGACCGTTATAAGCTCGCCGGCAACAGGAAGCCACGTTTTCTCACCGTCATTGCTTGTCGCAATACGTATCATATCGCCTTCCTCAACAATTACACCGGTAGGCAACTGACATTTAAAATCAGCATATGAGTGGTAAAACAGCTGCATTCCGCCAAGCGAGAAACCATCAGTCTTGCTTAAAAGAGCCTTGAATTCTCCGGCTGCCGAGAAAAGGGCGACAGCTATTTTTCCGCTAAAATCATCATAGCTTACATTTTTAAGATTACCGACTCTGACCGTAAAAATCTTATCTGACGACAAATCGCCGGATAAATCAGACCCCATACCTATCTGACGGCTATCGGCCGTAATATGTATCTGCGACCATGCGGCATTATCGCCATTACCAGGCTTGATATTATAGATTATTGTCGTTAGATTGTTAAAACTGTGTTGCTGGCTTACATTGGGATTAAGAGCGGTGCTGGCATACCATCCTCCATTATTGTTGCCGTCAGCTCCTCCCCAGCCCCAGTTCACGTGAATCATCTGGCTCAACGGGTCGTAACCGTCAACGACAAACGCATGTCCGGCTGTAACATCCTGTCCGCAATACAATACGGGACGGCCTGCCATAATCTCATCCTCGACCAATCGGTCAAACTCGGCCTGAGTGGCAGTCTCGGAACGTTTTTTATAAGATACTCCCGGGTCATATCCGAAATAATTGATAAGCGCGGCAGGCACACGCGCCTCATAAGCGCTCGAGCCGGAATAACCGAATTGCGTGCCAATACTTGATGCTGCATGATAGACAAGAGTGGCCACAGCCTCGGCCTCGGCAGACGAATAACCATAACGATAATTATCCATTCGCATATTGCTCCAGTCATATTGCACGTCAAAATTAACCCCGTTATAGCTGCCAGTCCCACGTTCAGGATAATTATGGTATTTCATTATCACAGCCATCGCGGTACCGACACATCCGGAAAGAGCTTTTCCCGGAATCATATCGTTGAAGGGGGCTTCCTGGCGCCATTCCGGTGTTTTGAGAAGCACTCTCTGCGTGCTTCTTGCCGCACGGCGCACAACGCGGATACGTTCGGATGACGCCATAGGCCGCTGCAATCCGGGCGCCGCCTTTATTTCATTTTCCAGACCCTGCATCATCCATTTCATTGATGGCGGAACAGATGCGGCGTCATATGAACCGTCCAATGAATATCCTATCACAGGAGTCGTGCAGTCATCAGCAGAAATAATAATAAAACCCTGATTCCGACGGGCATTAAACACATAATACACCGGATGAGACTTGGTGCCGCACGTATATACCAAATCTAACGCATCTGTAGCCGCCAATTCCTCCTGACCGCTTGCCATAAAAAAATCAGCAGCCAATTGCTTCGCATTGTCAACTGATACCACATCGGCATGAGCCCATGACGACAGGCATAAAAGCACAGGGAAAATTAGCTTTTTCGAGTAATGAGTAAACATAACTTTTGAGGTTAATTTTCAATATTGATTCAATAATTAAATTCCATCACATAATTCCACTAATCAGGCCAAATTCCAATTTCGCCATAACACACTAATTACTACCGCCTTGCACCACTTGGCGGCAATTATGGCTGCAAAGTTAAATAATTATTTCCATATCCGGAAAACATAGCACTCCTGATGCCGGATTTTTAAAACCAAACTAACCCATAGGCAAAACGTTTATAAATTAAAAACTGCTTCAATACCGGATATGCGGGTCAATACGATAAAACATAATTTACGGACAATCCAAGCACGATACCGGCCACACGCAGCAGATTGCCCTCCATAATGACGGAAGTGTCTGTCTCTGATTATCAGTAAGCCACGTGTATCCATACTCCTCCCTTCTCCCATATCAATTCCACATGAGGCAATCTCTTCAATATTTCAAAAAGCTTTCGGTTTCCCTCTATAGTCCCTGTATTCAGGTCAGCAGCTCTTCCATATAGATGATACGACCTCGGCGCTCCCCCTACCGCCTTATTAAGCCGCACCGACCTATACCCGCTGTTGACTATTATCGGAATACCCAATTCCTCCCTTGCCGGATCAAGCACCACCCTAATAAGTCTCCGCATATTCTCTACGGCCTCGTCGGGAGGCGTATTGTCAATGCCCATTCTTACTGCCGTTTCACTCCACGTAAGTTCCCGGATTGTAAAATGACTCACACTCTCTTTCGCTTTCAGCGGGCAGGCTATCTCCGCAGCCACGGCAACCGCAACAATAATTTGTCTGTTTTTCATAAATATTAGATTTTTGCACAAAGATACAACATAAATTATCTAAAAGTACCCACAAATTATCGCAGCTTAAAAAAATTTTTACTAATCTACTCCAAAACCTATATTATTGGCATTTTTTATTTACTTTTGCAACAAAAACCAACAAATACATAACATTACATACAATGGAATCCAAGAAATTCATACTTCAGGAAAAAGATATCCCGACAGCATGGTATAATGTGCTCGCCGATATGCCTGTAAAACCGAGACCGATACTTAATCCCGCAACCAAGAAACCGCTTACTCCCGAAGACCTCTATCCCATTTTTTCTCAAGAGGCATCACGCCAAGAGCTCAACGACACTGACAAATGGATCGAGATACCCGATGAAGTCCGCGAAATGTATCGCATATGGCGCCCAACCCCGCTCGTAAGAGCACACGGACTCGAAAAAGTCCTTGACACCCCGGCTCACATATATTTCAAAAACGAAAGCGTAAGTCCTGTAGGCTCACACAAACTCAATTCGGCAATTCCCCAGGCATATTACTGCAAGAAAGAGGGAGTGACCAATATCACTACCGAAACAGGAGCAGGCCAGTGGGGAGCCGCCCTTTCACTTGCCGCACGCCACTTCGGTCTTGAACTTGCCGTATATATGGTTAAGGTTTCTTATCATCAGAAACCCTACCGCCGCTCAATAATGCAGACATATGGAGCCGAAGTCATCGCGTCGCCGAGTATGTCGACCAAAGCAGGACGCAAAATCATTACCGAACATCCCAACTACCAAGGCTCGCTCGGCACAGCTATTTCCGAAGCAGTGGAACTGGCTTTATCCACGCCAAACTGTAAATATGCTCTCGGCTCAGTGCTCAACCATGTTTCGCTTCATCAGACAGTCATCGGACTTGAAGCAGAAAAACAGATGGAAATGGCAGGAGAATACCCCGATATCGTAATCGGATGCTTCGGTGGCGGAAGCAACTTTTCGGGAATCTCATTTCCGTTCATGCGCCACAACTTCACCGGCGACCGAAACACACGGTTCATCGCTGCCGAACCGGCATCCTGTCCGAAGCTGACCCGTGGAGTATTCCAATATGACTTTGGCGATGAAGCCGGCTATACCCCTCTAATCCCGATGCTCACTCTGGGGCATAACTTCTCTCCGGCCAATATCCATGCAGGCGGATTGCGTTACCACGGAGCAGGGTCGATAGTGAGCCAACTTAAGATGGACGATATGATCGAAGCCGTCGACATTCCACAACTTGAAACTTTCAAAGCCGCTACTATTTTCGCACAAGCGGAAGGGCTTATCCCGGCTCCCGAAAGTTCTCATGCAATAGCGACAGCTATACGCGAGGCGTTGAAAGCCAAGGAAGAAGGCACATCCAAAACCATACTCTTCAATCTTTCAGGACACGGCCTTATCGACATGGCCGCATATGACCGTTATTTCGCCGGCGACCTCACCAACTATGAAGTTTCCGACGAGGAAATCGCCAACAATGTATCTTCTCTCGAAAAACTCCTATAATAAATTATCAGAAATACATTCAAGCGAAAGCTTGCAAAAACGGGCGCTGATTTTACAATAAATCGGCACCCGTTTAATTTTGTGTCAATGCAGTTCTTTTGTCTTTGCAAAAACAGCACATTGGCACATTTTTTACAAAATTTGGAATGAAATCTACCCCCCCCCTAATATTTTAACGCAATTTTGCAAATATAAGCTTAATTTTTTGCAAACATTAATCATTATCAATTCATGAAGCACATTGTCTATTTAATGACACCTTTGCGTGTTGTGTTGTTTGCGACAATCTTCTTATGGACATCATCCATATTTGCCGCAGACATTCAAGTGAAAGGCCGAGTGGTAGATGAATCGGGAGAACCGCTCATCGGAGTATCGGTAGTAGTCAAGGGTTCCGCTATCGGAATCGCGACAGACATCGACGGACGTTTTTCTCTTAAAGTCCCCGAAAAATCCAAGCTTAATTTCTCGTATGTGGGCTACACTTCAGTATCTCTTCCCGCTTCGCCCGACATGGAGGTAACAATGAAGGAGGACACCCAGAATCTTGACGAAGTAGTAGTCGTGGGCTATGGCACCCAGAAGAAAGGGAGTGTAACCGGAAGCGTCACCAGCCTTGATGCAAACGCCATCGCCGATATCCCCGGCGGCAACCTCGCCTCGTCACTCGCAGGGCGACTGTCGGGCGTGATGATTTCATCGACAACAGGAAAACCGGGAGCCGGGAGCACTCTTAGCATCCGCGCCCAGGGAACGACCAACGACGCATCACCTCTATATGTGATTGACGGAGTTATCCGCAATAAAGAAGCCATTGAACAACTTGACAAAGACGGCTACGGACTGAATGCGGCCTATGACGGAACATGGGCAAGCAATACCGGCGAATGCGAACTGTCTAAAGAAGTAATCTTTGCTTCACGCTATCTATACCCCTCACGCTATTCCGACATTATCGCCGGAATACGTCCGCTTGACTATTCCCAGGGCGCGACAGGATTCAACTGCCCGACCGTGGAACTTGTAATGGCATATCCGATGTCTGACGGAAGCGCGCCGGGCGTAGAAGTTGACGGAGACGGAGTAAAAGAACCGTTTGACGTTGAGGCGACCGATGCCCGAGGGCTATACTGGCTAAACCGCGACCCGCGTTTTTACAAAACCATCGTCACGAACGGCATGGTGTATAAAATCGTTGACAACGGCTGGCCCGGACAACGCCAATACACATACAAAGGCGGCGAGGTAGAGACCGCCAACGCGTCCCGTACAGGGTTCTACTCTTGCAAATTCGTAAATCTTACAGTGCCGAAAGTAGATATCCGCAAATATGACCTTGACCTTGTTGAGCTACGCTATGCCGAAGTAATGCTGAATCTTGCCGAATGCGCCGCCGAAACCGGTCGTGACGCGGAAGCAGTATCATTGTTGAAAGATATCAGAAAACGTGCCGGCATCACTCCTAACGACGACAACATGTACGGTCTGGCATCCAACTTAACAGGAAAGGCTCTGATTGACGCAGTAATGCTTGAACGACGCATAGAACTGGCCTATGAGGGGAAACGTTTCTGGGACATGCGCCGCCGAATGATGTTCAATGATCCCGAATACCAGGGTTTCATCCGCCATAGCATTGAGATCAGCCTGACTCCGGAGAAGAAAAATCTGGATTTATCCCAATTAGCCAAAGAATTCAACGACAACGGCGAAATCAACATGTCGACAACCGAGTATTTCAAGTATTTCACTACCAAACTGATAGACATCGACAGCAAATATACATGGGACGTGACAGAAAACCATTATTTCTTTGCTCTGCCCAAACGTCATCTTGAACAAAACAAATTACTTGAGCAAACGAAAGGCTGGAATGACGGCACGTTTGACCCGCTCTTATAAAGGCTTTTATTAGCTCTTTAAATAACCAATTACCGGGGAGCCACTCAACCCAAACCTGATGGCTCCCCTCCTTTCTTTCAATAAACGCCATTCCGGATGTAATTTTTAAAACTCACGGAATAATATTCATATCGAATTATAATTTTCACGATTATTTTTGCATAAACAATATTTATTGCAATGAAAAAGAAAAACTACATTTTAGCCGCCATGATAAGCGCGGCCGTAATAAGCGGCGGCATTCCGTCGCATGCGCAGGAAGTGTCGGTTCCCGACACTATGTCAAAATATATCCTGACTCCAAAAGCTCCCGACACGCCGCGCATCAACGGAGCAAAAGTATTCGGCGTGCGTCCAGGCTCAACATTTCTATATACAATCCCAGCCACCGGAATCCGTCCAATGAGTTTTTCAGCGGAAAATCTACCTGCCGGACTTACACTTGATTCAAAAACGGGAAGAATCACCGGACGTATCAACACTCCGGGCGAATATACCGTGAAACTGACCGCTACCAACAGTCTTGGTTCGGCAAGCCGCGAATTCAGAATCATAGCCGGCGATAAAATAGCCCTCACTCCACCTATGGGCTGGAACAGCTGGAATTGCTGGGGAAATGCAGTAAGTCAGGAGAAGGTGCTCAGTTCGGCAAAAGCAATGGTCGATAAAGGACTCATCAACCACGGATGACAATATATAAATATCGATGACGGATGGCAAGCTCTCAGAGGCGGCAAGCACAACGCAGTCATGACCAACTCAAAATTTCCCGACATGAAGGGACTCGCCGACACGATTCACGACATGGGACTAAAGATAGGCATCTATTCAGGCCCGTGGGTGGGAACTTATGCCGGACACGCTGGTTCCTACAGCGATAATCCGGACGGCACATATGACTGGGTTGAGAAATATGCCAACGAACATTACCGGTTTGTCGACCCTGAGAAGAAAATCAAGCATGGCGTGAACTACCATCACGGAAAATATTCATTTGTAAAGAATGACGTGCAGCAATGGGTCGACTGGGGAATGGACTATCTAAAATATGACTGGAACCCTAATGACGTGTACCACGTGACCGAAATGTATGACGCTCTGCACTCACATGACAGAGACATCGTCTTCAGTATGTCAAACAGCGCTCCGTGGGGAGACGCGCCCCAATGGAAAAAAATGGTCAACTGCTGGCGTACCACCGGCGACATCAAGGACACCTGGGACAAAGTATACCGCCAAGGATTCACACAAACCAAATGGGCTCCTTTCGTAGGCCCGGGACACTGGATAGACCCTGACATGCTGGTAGTCGGAATGGTAGGCTGGGGGCCGAAACTGCACTATACCCGTCTTACCGCCGACGAACAATACACTCATATAAGCCTCTGGAGCCTTCTCTCATCTCCGTTGCTGATAGGATGCGACATGGCCCAGCTTGATGACTTCACGCTAAGCCTGCTCACTAACGACGAAGTCATCGAAGTCAATCAGGACCCCCTCGGCATACAGGGAATGGTCGTAGCTCAAAACGGAGATATCGTAGTCTACGCCAAACCTCTTGAAGACGGCTCCATGGCGGTAGGCTTGTTCAATACAGGGCTTAAAGATGCCGAAGGTTCAGTGACATGGAAAAATCTCGGACTAAGAGGGAATCAAAAAGTAAGAGACCTATGGCGCCAACAGGATGTCGCCGAATCAGAAGAGGGCTTCACTACTCCTATCGCCCCACACGGGACACGACTAATCAAAGTCTATCCCGGCAACAGCCGTCTTCAAGCTACATCAGGCAGATAACAGCCAATAATTCCAATCCATAAAACAGAAAGAATCATCAGCCTTTAAGTGATGGTTCTTTCTGTTTTTACAAATATCCGTAATGGACATCGACAATAGCGCAAACAGCGGTCAATGTATATTGATTTTGCGTTCTATAGTTTCATCATAATAGGAAGTATCATGCCCGGTGGATATACGTTCGCGATATTCTCCCGACATTATCTCATATCCACAATGCTCACAACGACTCTTGATACGATATTTCTGGTATTTCACAGTGGTCTCGGTCACGGTATGGCGTCTGTTTGCCTGTGACCGCGAATAATGCCCCTCAGAAGAATGGTACAATTCCTTGGTTTTCCATGGGCCAAGACGGGCATTGTCGGAAGTCGAAACTTGGGTATGTATACCACAGTTCACTCGTTCAACAAACTTTATCGTACCACTGTGATGGCACTTAGGACAACGTTCATCACGTCCAAGCAGCCCCGATGATCCGGAAAAAGCGAATATCGCCGCAGTAATAATCGCCGACCAAAACGAATCCCACATACCATATCCAATCAAAAATCCTGTTATAGAAAGACACGCAATCGAAACTTTTCCAACAGAATCTATCGTTGTATTCAATCTCGTACGGTCTGCGGCAAGGATATCGACAACCTTTTTCAAAAACACAAAGACTGCGACCAAGAACACAACAATCAGCCCTATCATCCAATTCTCACCCAATTCAGGCATCACGACAAGGGATAACAGGCAGAGTCCGGCACATCCTGAAGCAACCGACAGTTTAGGCAACAACTCCATCGTGGCACTATAATTATAACGGCCAAAGAATCTATAAGCCAAGATAATAGCTCCGATTAACAGCAACAAACCGACAAGCGGCCAAAAACGGCCTAACAAACCAGGAGTAACTGATGCCGTCATTTTATCGCGCAACGCAGCATAATGAGCGACTACAGCCTCGTCCTCAGGAGTCAGCGAGTAGAATATAGAACGTTTCACAGGGGTATGTGACGAAGAAAGGGTCCAGTTTCCGGCACTGTCAAAATCAGCTCCTACAAACTGAAAAGGCCATACGCGCGTATCCAATCTCCATTTTTGATCTGTAGATGCGATGTTGTCATAATGAGTTTCCTTACGTTGGCCATCCTTTTTATAAGAAATCGACGTTTGCCACAATTTTTTCAGGTTTTTCCCAATGACAATTGTGTCAACTGAGGACGAGCCGTTTTTATAAGTCGTATTCTCGATAATCAACAACGGAGTATTAGCTCGGTCATACATTACGGTAACATATCTCGGTCCATAAACCGATGCAAAAGAACATATCGCCTTGCGCGCTCCTCCTTTTAAAACGATGATAGAGTCGGCAGGCACCGCCGCCGATACATGCATCGTACAGGCAAAGCACAGTGACAATAAAAACAAAATCCGAACAACTTTCAATTTAATATACCTCATGATAATATGATTCATAATTGAACAAGACTTACTCCGTCACTTCACGAAGCAGGAATATCTGTGTAGGAAAATGGTCGGAATAACCATTTAAAAAGTTATTGCGCGAATAAGTGCGGTGAGGGTAATTTTTGTATTTACCGCTCTTAGTGCGTAAAAACGGAGCATTCAACACTGTACACTTCCAATACTGCAATTCCGGATCCGAACCGTCGACAAGATTGCCTGACACGATAATCTGGTCAAACAGATTCCACTTTCCGTTGTAGCACAGAGTGCCGACTCCATTGTCAAGAATATACCAAAACGGGTTATAATATCCGTCATGCGTCACCTGGTCCCGGTCACGAACCGCGCCATAGGCTTCGGCACACGACTTATTGAACGGATCGTCGTTAAGGTCGCCCATCATTATGACACCGCGTCGAGCATTGTCGCGGCGTAACGAATCGGCGATATGACGGGATAATCGTCCGGCGGCCTCACGTTTCGGGCTTGACTCCTTTTCGCCACCAAGACGCGACGGCCAGTGATTGACTATAAATCCCATCGGCTTATCGAGCAACATACCGCTCACCACAAGCTGGTCACGAGTCAGGAAATCGGGTTCATCAGGAATCACAAGACGATGATTGTT
>CAZYXN010000012.1:0-36134 GCA_964651105.1 uncultured Muribaculum sp.
GTCCTTCGCGGATTGTTAGATGAAAGCGTACCTCCTCCAAGATGATAGATTTTAGCAGCCGGAATTGCCATCACATTATAACCGGCAAGCTTTATTCTCCAACATAAATCGATTTCTTCCATATGGGCAAAAAACGCAGGGTCAAGCCCTCCAAGCTTTACATAAAGCTCACGACGTATCATCAATGCCGCCCCTGAAGCCCAAAATACCGGAATAACATCATCATATTGACTATTGTCGGGCTCAACGGTGTCAAATATACGGCCACGGCAATAAGGATATCCATTTTTATCCAAAAATCCCCCACACGCGCCAGCATACTCAAACATATCAGGCTTAGACAACGACCGTATTTTGGGCTGGCATGCTCCACAATCAGGATTCTCGTTCATATAATTGAACAATGGAGACAGCCAGTCGTCGCTAACAGCAACATCACTGTTAAGCAATACGACATATGGATTGTTGATAGCCTTGACAGCCCGGTTGTAACCCTCGGCAAAACCATAGTTCTTGCCAAGCTCTACGACAGAAACCGATGGAAATTGTTCTCTTAACAACTGTAATGACCCGTCAGAGCTTCCATTATCAGCCACCACAATATCCGCTATCCATTCAGGAGTGTGCTTTACCACTGACGGAAGGAAACGACGCAACATCGATTCCCCGTTCCAATTAAGTATTATTACGGCTACCGCCTTATTTGGAAGATTGTTCATTGTCGGAATAATTTACTTTTTTCTTCCATCTTTTATGAGTCCATAACCATATCGACGGATTACGACGAATTGTTGTTTCAAGCATGCGGGCATATGCATCGGTAATTGCAAATTCAGGTTCGTCAGCCGGATTAGAAGAGATAAGTCTGACAGTCAAACGATAATGTCCGCGACTCAGCTTTTCCATATCCCAATAATATGCCTTGAGTCCCAACTTTCTGATAATCGTTTCTGTCCCGGTAATCATTGCCGTCGGCTGATTCAGGAACTTAATCACATGCACTGCATCGTTACGACTCGGTTTCTGGTCACTCATAAATCCGGTCGTAGTCACAACACCATTATGTTTCAGACGTAAAAGGTCACGAAAGACCATGCGTTTATCAAATGACAGGGAACCAAAACGACTTCTCAGTTTCAAAAAATACTCATCAAACCATTTATTGTCAAGAGGTCGATAAACCTGAGTAAACTGCACTTTTTCCCCAATGGGATGCTTAACCCACAGCGTCATCGACGGAGCCCATTCCCAATTCCCGCAATGCGAGAAATAAATCCCGACCGATTCACCGCGTTCTATGCAGTCATCTATTGCATCAAGACCAACAAACTCCATCCGTTTTTTTATTTCATCATCGGTTATATGGCCAAGTTTTATTGTCTCGAAAAAATAATCGGCAAAATTCCGATAAAACTGACGCATTATGTCTCTAAGTTCCTTTCCGCTTTTCTCGGGAAAAGAATTAGACAGATTTTTCATAACCACTTTACGCCGATATCTGACTACATGATATACAAGAACGTAAAGAATATCGCTTAATATATACAACACCCTGAACGGACAATGTGCTATTCCCGACAAAAGCCATCCTAACGGAGCGTATTTCCAGTTATTTTTAATCATGACATTATTTCACCTTTTATTAACGAACCGCTATCTAAAATCTCCACCAACGAAACATCAACTATACTATTTGATAATTCCGGAGCCTGTCTCACTTTTACCTTAAGGTAATTATCAGTAAACCCATACATATCGCCATCTTGATACTCATAATCATCATCTATGGCAAGTCCTCCTATTTCACGAGGATGTTCCAAAAGCACCTTTCTTGACGTGCCCACAAAACGGCTTGCGAAATCCTCAAGTTTCTTTTCAGAAAGCCTTATCATCTCGTTGGCACGACAATGCTTCTCTTCTTGAGACACAATATAATCGATGTCCAAAGCGCGAGTTCCAGGACGCTCGGAATAAGGAAACACATGAAGCCGCGATATATCAAGCGACTCAACAAAATCCCGCGACTTAACAAACAGCTCTTTAGTCTCGCCACGAGCTCCCACAATAAGGTCCACGCCGATAAACGCATGCGGCATCGCCTTCCGTATACGTTCCATCTTATGACGAAAAAGAGCAGTGTCATAGCGGCGATGCATAAGTTTCAATATTTCATCGCTTCCGGCCTGCAAAGGCACATGGAAATGGGGCATAAAGCGTCGTGAAGCGGCAACCCAGTCAATAATCTCATCGGTAAGCAGATTCGGTTCTATCGATGAAATCCGATAACGTTCAATTCCGTCAACCTCATCCAAGGCCTTAATCAAATCCAAAAATGTATCCGAACGGCCTTTGCCAAAATCTCCGATATTAACACCTGTCAGAACGATTTCTTTTCCACCATCTCTGGCAACATCTTCCGCCTGACGCACCATATCGGCAATATTTCCCGAACGGCTTCTTCCTCTTGCTTTCGGAATAGTGCAATAAGTGCACCAATAATCACATCCGTCCTGGACTTTTAAAAAATATCTGGTTCTATCGCCACGAGAACATGACGGTTCAAACTTAACAATATCATTTGTCGGAGTCACATATGTCGCCGGCACCTGTTTCTTTTCATTAATCCATGCATCAAGATAATCAGGCAGTGACATTTTTCTATCTGTCCCGGCCACAACTGCAACACCCGGCATTTCAGAAATCTCCTTACTTTTTAATTGAGCGTAACAACCTGTCACGACAATTGAAGCTTCTGGATAAAGTTTCGCAAACCGATGAATTGCCTGACGACATTTTTTATCGGCCATTTCAGTCACACTGCATGTGTTGATCACCACAATGTCGGGAGTTTCTCCGGCATGCACACGCCTTATGCCACGATCGCTAAACATATTGGCAATCGCAGAAGTCTCAGCAAAATTCAATTTGCATCCAAATGTATGAAACAACGCTTTTGCGTTTTCAAACGCAGTCTTGTCAATCATGCAACAAAGTTACAAAAATTTGTATAATCCTTTCTTATGTAATCCCTAAAAAGCCAATAATCGATTACCTTAAACAAAATGTTTTTATCGCATTGACTGTAAACATACGCTATTATGTATCGGTAATAACTTTTTATTTTGTAATTTTGTGACGTAAACTATTGAAGAATCAGATTTTCAATATTTACGCACACAAAAGAAACACATGAAAAATCTGCATAATTACATATGCCTATCATTGATTCCGGCAGCAATGATATGTGTCGCCGGGTGCAAAGGTTCGTCATCCGACAAACTTGCCACCGCTTCACAACTGGTCAATGAAAGACCAGACAGCTCGTATACGATTCTCCGGGATATAGATTATGATGACCTTGATACTGATTCGCTCAAAGCAAAATACATTCTCACCAAGGCATTGACCAATATCCGTATAGGACGTTCCTTGATTACCGACACATTACTTAATGATGCGGCCGCCTATTACATTTCAGTAGGCGATACAGCAAATTGGGTGAATGCGTCCCACCTGTTGTCAGGTTATGATTTTATGAGGGGAGATTCGGAATCGGCATTACAACGGCTTATAGATTTGGCCTCACGCCTCAAAAACCAGAAATTGCTGTGGGACACTTATATCCATCTGCTTGAAGTATCGATAAACAGTCAGAATTATACACATGCATATAATTATGCCGACTGGCTGCTAAACCATACAAATGTACCGGAACAGACACTGAGATTCGCTACGGCAAAAGGTGTGGCTCAGTATCAGCAAGGAAATTTCACGGAAGCCCTTACAATTTTTGACAGCATCATAGCCACAGGCGTAACAAATAGAGTCAATCCGAAGATATCGGCAGATTTTTATTGTGACTATGCCGAGATTCTTGATGGAGCCGGATATTCATCAAAGGCAATTTCTATCATAGACAGTCTTAACCGAAACGGAGAAGCCATCGATAAATTTGAAGAAATAAGCAGAATGTTTGCTCTGGCTCAATTCTATGCCAATTCAGGCAATATAGGAAAAGCCAAAGAGCTGCTTGACAGAATGAGTCATTCAGGAACTCAATCCATATTTGAGGTTTACGCATCCATCGCTATGCTTAAAGCCGCGTTACAATTCAAAGAGTCGGGACGATTTCCATCAGAACTGATGCATGAAGTCACAAAAAACATGCAACGCAACTACCAGTTCGCACAATTCGACAGACAGACTGCGATGAACGCTGTAATAAAGCTCAACGATGACAATTATGAACTGAAATTACAACGGCAAAGACTATGGATGCTAATTTCCAGCATAGCTTTTCTATTGATTGTTAGCGGAGTTATTGTGTATTTCATACTGAACCGCCGCAAGCAAAAAATGATTGAAGCGGAGGAACGTGCCGAGACATTGGCACATATGTTGAAAGATTACAAAAGAAATGCCGACTGTTCTTCAGATAGCGACAAACTAAAAGCGGCATTGCTCCGGCAGCTCGGCATATTCAAAACCTTCGCCGGCGCCCCAACCCCGCAAAGCCGCGATGCCTTAAAGAAAATCTCTGCGATAAACAATAACGACACATCGATCGAATCTTTGGTAGACTGGACTGAATTCTATAGAATGATTGACACCCTATATAACGGTTTCCATGCAAAACTCATAAAAAAGTATCCTGACACATTCAATGATAAGGAACAACAGATTATTGTGCTGCTAAAAGCAGGATTCTCCACAAAAGAGATCGGAGTTCTTACAGAGCAATCATCCGCCACAATCTACACACGCAAATCAGTCATACGAAAGAAACTCGGAACTTCTGAAAATGGAGATTTTATAGCCCAATTAGAAGCACAAATCAAGGATATCTGACCGCATTTAGATTCCCAAACCCTCCATTTAGATTTTCACCTTAAATTACCACTAATAATCAACATATTAGATGTTGACTATTTAGACAATTTATATGCTCATTTAGTCGGTCAGAACCACTTTTTGACTTTAACTTTGCATTGTCGGAACCTCGAAATTCCGTTCCAAAGTTAAACCTCAAAATTTCAAAAATTATGACACAGAAAAAACTTATCATTCTTATTCTGACCATTGCTTCTCTTGCCATCGCGTCAAGCTGCAAATTTAGTACAGATAAAAGTAAAATCGCCGACACAATGCAAAAATATGTGGAGCAAAATCTTGGAGAAAGTGAAACTTTCGATTTTGTAGGTCTTTCCAATCATCGTGACACAATCTTCATGGGCGTGCATCGGCATTGCGTGGGCGTAATATATACAATAACCGACAACAATTCAAAAGAAAAGGCCCGCCATTTTGCCGATGCAATTTTCTCCGATGATTACAATACTGTCATCTACATAAAAGAACTGGATTTCGATCCCATAAAAATTATTGAAGAAAAGATAAAAGCGAAACTCACGGAAAAAGTCTATGAGAAACTTGGAGAATAATCACATAAAACATTCACACTAAAATCCATAAAAAAATGAAAATCGCAATAACTTTCGTACTCGCAATTATTGTCTCTATTATATCTACAGCCGCACAAACAAATAATACCGCAGTTGACAGTGTCACTTACACCCTCGGGGAAATAGTAATAAAAGCCAATCCACGCGTGACAGCTCTTAAGGGAGACGCTCTTATTACCCGTGTATCAGGAACACAACTGGAGCATGCAGGAACAGCCAACGATGTATTGACACAAGTCCCTATGGTGCTGGGCTCGGATGGGAATTTTGAGGTTTTCGGCAAAGGCGCTCCCGCTATATATGTCAACGGACGGCTGTTACAGGATCTCTCCGAACTTACGCAGATAAACTCCGCCAATATCAAGAATGTGGAGGTGATTACCAATCCGGGAGCCAAATATAATGCATCGGTAAAGGCAATAATAAATATATCACTCAAAGCCCCGCAAGGCGACGGCTTCAGCGGCCTGCTGCGCACGCAAGGCGCCTTGCAAAAGTATGGACGTACAATGGATCAACTCAATCTTAAATATCGCACAGGAGGTCTTGAAGTTTTTGGCAACTTCGGATATTTCGGCGGCAAACATGAAGATAAAAACACAATCGACATGCTTACACACTCCTCTGTCATTTGGCAACAGATGATGAAGCAGGACGGTCATGCGGTAATCCACGATTTTTACGGCAAAGCCGGCTTTTCCTACTTTTTCAATCAACATCATTCCATTGGAGCGTATTATACCAATGGATTCAAGAAATCCGATAGCCGCCATTCCGGATTCAGCCGGATTCTGGCTGACGGAATGTCATACGATGACGTATCGGTAGATATCCGAGAAAAAGGAAATGTCATGCCTAAACATCATGCCAACCTTTACTATAACGGCAATCTGGGAAAGTTCGGTATTGATTTCAATATGGACTTCATGTGGCAGAAGAAAACCTCTAATCTGGCCAATGACGAAATCAGTGAAAATTTTGATGATGCAAAAGTCTCTTCAACCACTGCCAATCATAGCCGTCTGTTTGCCGAAAAACTGGTATTCAGCTATCCTGTATGGAAAGGCAGAATTGAATTTGGCGAAGAATACACATCCTCCCGATTTGCCACGGATTATATAACTGATGCTGCCTTACTGGCATGCACCAACTCACGCGTAAACGAAACTAATATCGCCGGATTCGTTCAGCTCGCTCAACGATTCGGGATATGGAATGTCGGAGCCGGCCTGAGGTACGAACATGTCGCTTTCAAATATTTTGAAAACGGACAACGCCGCGACGACATGAGTCGCGTCTACAACAATCTGTTCCCGTCAGTATCAATATCAACTATGATAAGGAATGTACAGATGTCTTTGAGCTATACCCATAAAACCCAACGGCCAACTTATAGTGCTCTTGACGGGACAATAGACTATATCAACCGATATACATTTGAAGGGGGTAATCCATATCTGAAGTCAGAGAAAATACACAATGTGCAGCTATCTGGAGCATGGGGTTGTTTCTTCGGACAACTATCCTATTCTTATAAAAAAGACCCCATTCTCAACACAACAATACCTTACGGAAATGACGGTGAAATAAAACTAATTACAAAAGAAAACTTTCCGAAACTACACCAACTTGAAGCATTCTTAGGCGGTCAATTCCAACTTGGCATCTGGCAACCCAAGGTAAACGCCGGCATCATCAAGCAATGGCTTACTATCGATTATAACGGACAGCGAAAAAACCTCGACAATCCGATTGGGCTTGTACAGCTACAAAATGCGATCCATCTTCCAGGCGATATCTGGCTAAACGTGGATTTGCAATGGATGAGTGCCGGAAACGGAGAAAATGGCAAAATTACCTCGACCTATTATATGAACGCAAAACTTTACAAGGCATTTTTCAAAAACAGTTTCAGTGTCACGTTGGAAGCTAACGACATATTCAACAAAAATATCCGGGATTTCACTTTTTACAACAAAGACGTGACAATCTTCAAGTCCGGCAATATCATCAATCGCACATTCCAGCTGACGTTGCAATACACATTCAACATTACGCGAGACCGCTATGCCGGAAAAGGAGCCGGCAATAACGAACTACAACGATTTTAACGACACACATATCCATGCAAGAACGTAAGTATCTGGCAGTAATGCCAGATACTCTCTTTACTTATATAATTAATAACAATAAGTCAATTTAATAGAACTATTTGTAAATAGATAGAATAAATTATGTATCTTTACCAAAAATATTTCTCAGAATGCCTACCGAAGATTCGTTAAACAAGATTTACGCCAATAGCTTTCGTGACAATTGGACACTTCCGGCCATTACAGAATATGGTCAAGAAAAAACATTTACATATGCAGAACTGGCCAACAGAATCGCCAAAATGCATTTGACATTTGAATTGTCAGGCATAAAGAAAGGAGATAAAATAGCTCTTATCGGGCGAAATTCACCGGGCTGGATTATCACTTTCATGGCAACCATTACCTATGGAGCAACCATAGTTCCTATATTACAGGATTTCAATCCCACCGATGCGCAACATATTCTGAATCATTCAGAAAGCGTTCTATTATTTGTAGAAAACAATATTTGGGAAACATTCGAGTTTGATAAGTTGCCAAATCTTCGCGGAGTTATTTCCTTGACAAACGGGAAAATTCTCGCTGAACACCCGCTTAACGAAGACAAAATCAAAAAAGCTGTTAAATCGTTAACTCGCAAATTCAACAAACGCTATCCTGGAAAATTCCTACCGGGGTATGTGGAATATCCTGACATGACACCCGACGATATAGCCGTACTAAATTACACATCGGGCACTACGGGATTTTCAAAAGGAGTAATGTTGACTTATCGCAATCTATGGGGAAACGTAACTTTCGGAATACAGTCGCGGCTTCATTTCCAAGGGTCGAGGGCTTTATCGTTCCTTCCGCTTGCCCATGCTTATGGATGCGCCTTTGACATGCTGGTTCCCCTTGCAGTAGGAACACATGTGACCGTATTCGGCAAATTGCCTTCGCCGATGCTGCTCATGAAAGCATTGTCTCATGTACGTCCTAATCTGGTGATTTGCGTTCCATTGATTCTGGAGAAAATTTACCGTAAACAGATTCTTCCCATGATTTCTCGTCGAGGCATGCGTTGGGTACTTGCCATTCCGGGAATAGACAAAGCGTTTTACAGCCTAATACGTAAAAAATTGGTAGAAGCCTTTGGAGGCGAATTTGAAGAGATAATTGTCGGCGGCGCGCCACTTAACCATGAAGTCGAAGACTTCCTCCACCGTATTAAATTCCCATTCACAGTAGGCTACGGCATGACGGAATGCGGCCCGCTCATCAGCTATACACCATGGCGGCAATTCATAGTCGGTTCATCAGGCCAGACCCTTCCAAGACTAATGGAATCCAAAATCATAAGCGACGACGAACAGGAGATCCCGGGTGAAATATGTGTCAGAGGGACGAATGTCATGAAAGGTTACTACAAAAATGCCAATGCGACAAAGGCCGTACTTGACAAAGACGGATGGCTGCACACCGGCGATATGGGCACACGCAATCCTGACGGCACGATATTTATAAAAGGACGTTATAAAACAATGATTTTATCATCCAACGGACAAAATATATACCCGGAAGAAATCGAAGCAAAACTCAACAATATGCCGTATGTATCGGAAAGTCTTGTGGTCGAACGCAACAATCGCCTGGTCGCGCTCGTCTACCCCGATTATGAGGCCATGGATTCCGACGGCATCACATATACCGAACTTGAAAGCGTCATGGAAAAAATCAGGGTCGACTTAAACAAGCTCGTCGCCCCATATGAAAAAATCGACAAAATACAGCTGATTGCAAATGAATTTGAGAAAACGCCTAAACGCTCGATAAAACGTTATCTTTATAATGCATAATAAAGCATAAATTTTAAGCGATACATTATATACCGCTGCAAAAAAATACGTAAATTTGCAGCGGTATAATTATATCTATGATAGACAACGAAAAACAAGTCTTGCTTGACAAGAGATATTTAAGGATGGCTCGTATATGGGCTGAAAATTCATATTGCATACGACGCAAAGTGGGAGCCTTGCTTGTCAAAGACCAAATGATTATTTCTGACGGATACAATGGGACTCCGGCAGGATTTGAAAACTTCTGCGAAGACGACAACGGAGTGACCAAACCTTACGTGCTTCATGCCGAAGCCAATGCGATAACAAAAGTAGCCAGAAGCGGAAATTCAAGCCAAGGCTCAACGTTATATATCACAGCTTCTCCATGCCTCGAATGCAGCAAACTCATAATTCAGGCAGGCATAAAAAGAGTCGTGTTCAATGACCTTTATCGCATAACCGACGGACTTGAGGTTTTGCATAGAGCAGGCGTGGAAACCGTTCATATTCCCGAGATTGACTGATTTTATATCTATTCATCATTATGAAAAATTTAAAAAAACCTATCACATGGCTACCGCTTATAATTGCAGTTTCTGTAATAGCCGGAATATGGATAGGGGTTATTTTCAACAGCCATAACTCATCCACAGCGGAGCAAAAAATAAATGATGTGCTCTCGCTTATAAAAAACGATTACGTCGACGAAGTAAATATTGATTCTCTGATAGAGAACACAATGCCCGACTTGTTATCCAATCTCGACCCTCATTCCACATATATTCCGGCAGCCGACCTTACAGCAGTCAATGAAGATCTCGACGGTTCATTCAGCGGAATCGGAATCACATTCACAATGCTGACCGATACCGTTACAGTCAACGAAGTTATTCCTGGAGGCCCGTCGGAAAAAGTCGGATTACTTCCAGGTGACCGTATTATACTCATTAATGACTCATCAGTCGCCGGACGCAATATACCGAATACCGATATTGTAAAAATGCTTCGTGGTGAAAAAGGCACTATCGTGAAACTCGGAATTAAACGCAAAAACACTAAAAAGACATTGACTTTTGATGTGACTCGCGGAGATATCCCGGTCAATTCTGTCGATGCCGCCTACATGATTACGCCAGAAACAGGATATATAAAAGTAAATAAATTCGGACGTACTACTTCCGACGAATTCCTTACCGGATTGCTCAATCTTCATAATGACGGAGCAAAGAGTTTCATCGTTGACCTTCGCGGCAACGGAGGCGGTTTTATGGAAATGGCAATCTACATGGCCAACGAATTCCTGCCGGGAAAATCACCAATCGTATTCACTCGCGGACGAGACAAAATGGACGAAAGCCATGTCTATTCCGACGGCACTGGAGCGTTCCAGAATGCGGAACTGGTTGTATTGCTTGATGAATATTCAGCCAGCGCAAGTGAAATATTCGCCGGAGCCATGCAAGACAACGACCGGGCATTGATTGTGGGACGACGCTCTTTCGGCAAAGGCCTTGTACAACGTCAGATGACTTTAGCCGACAGTTCTGCGGTAAGACTTACAGTAGCCCGATATTACACGCCATCCGGAAGATGTATCCAAAAAGATTACAAACCAGGCAACCGCAGCGATTATGATCTTGAGATCGCTAACAGATACGAGCATGGCGAGTTTTACAATTCCGACAGTATCAAATTTAATCCTGAAATGCAATTCAACACTCTAAGTGGAAGGATTGTCTATGGCGGAGGCGGTATCATGCCTGACGTATTTGTGCCTAATGACACAACCGGGATATCAAGTTATTACATCAATGTCATGAATGCCGGGTTAATACAAAAATTCGCTTTTGAATATAGCGATAAAAACCGCGACCATCTTTCATCAGCAAAAAATCTTGACACATTCCTTAAAAAGCTTCCCGACGACGATGAATTGCTTCAGCTCTTTGTCAGCTATGCCGCCAATAACGGTGTTCCGGCCCGATGGTATTATATCAACATTTCACGCAATCTGATTGTTAATTATCTGAAAGCGCTGATTGCAAGCGACATTCTTGGCCGAGAAAATTATTATAAAGTGATAAATCAACAAGATGTCACAGTCAAGCAGGCTCTTAAAGAGATTGAATCAGGAAATGCTTCAATTACGTTGAACAAACAACAGGATTGAAATCAGCATCTTTCCGACAAATTTAACATCGAATGTCAATGAGAAAGGAAGAAATCAGAAATCGAATAAAAGCACAGAAAACATTGCTTTCCGATAATGAACGTAAACACGCAGCAGCAGCCGTATTTGCGTTGCTTGAAAAAACAGCAGCATTTATGATGGCCGATAAAATTCTGATGTATCATTCATTGCCCGATGAATTGTCAACAATTGAATTTATAGAGAAATGGCACGACCGTAAACACTTTTTTCTTCCACGTGTCAACGGAGTGAGTCTTGATGTTCTTCCCTACGATAAAAGCCGGTTGCAATACGGAGCCTTTCATATTGAGGAACCGTCTGGCAACGACATAGAAGATATCGGAAACATTGAGCTTATTGTAGTCCCCGCCATTGCTTATGATCGAAAAGGGAATCGTGTCGGTCGCGGAAAAGGATATTATGACCGATTGTTGTCAAAAACAAAAGCAACTAAAATCGGAGTCGGATATGATTTTCAACTTGTCGATGAGATTGATGTCGATCAGCACGACATCAAGATGGATTTCATAATAACACAATCGACAACAATTACCGTAAAACACCGTCAACGCTAAAATTATGCAATTATGGCTCTAATAAGCAATGACACCCCTCTTAGCGAACTGATTGTCAACGAACCGACCATAATTCCGGTCATAAACCGATTCGGAATAAGGCTTGGTGTCGGCGACGACACTGTCGCCTCAGTGTGTGAAGATAAAAAACTTGATTCGGAATTTTTGCTTGTAATACTCAACACGTTCATTAATGAAAGCTATTTTCCCGAACATACACTACGAGGGTTTAAAGCATCGGAAATCATAGACTATCTGACTAAGACAGACCGCCACTACCGTCAATTCCAATTGCCAAATATTCACCGGCATTTCCAGCTTCTACTTGGAGCCGGGAGCGACACCAACAATAATCTCGGATTGATGTATCGCTTCTATCAAGGGCTTGAGCATGAACTTTTAGATCTAATCAATTATGATTTAAAAGAGTGGTTCCCTACTGTGATAGCGCTTGAACAAGGTAAAATATTCGAATCAGGAAAGCCGCAACTTGATGAACTGGAAAAAACATCGTCTCAAATAGAAGAAAAACTTTGCGATTTACGCAATATGTTCATCAAGCATCTTTCAGGAGATTACGATCTTAACTTGTGTTATGCCGTAATAACCGCAATATTCGCTCTTGAAAAAGACTTGCGACAAAATAATCGCATCCGCAACCGCATATTATTGCCAATCAACCGAGAGCTTCTCAAAAATACCGATTTTTGCTGATGGATGTAGTTATTGCTTTGGACGACACAGCTCAAGCATTAGGGATAAAATATATTCTTGACCGCTATTTTGATATTTCTGCCGACATAATTTGCAACGATTTCCAATCTATCGAGTCCGATCAAGCGACTCTATATATCGTATCAGCCGATTGTTGGTGCGAGAATCAGGATTTCTTCATTCCACGACGCAACCGCACAATTATAACCGGCAAAGGAACCGACCGCCTTGACACAACAAATGATGAAAGCGGAATAATCGAGCAATTACGTCTTCTTTTAAAACATCACGAGCCTAAAAAATCAGAAACATCGGCCGAACTTTCGCCAAGAGAGATAGACGTACTCAGGCTCGTAGCCGGAGGATTAATAAACAAAGAAATTGCCGAACGTCTGAACATCAGTTTTAATACAGTACTCACTCATCGCAAAAACATTTCCACAAAATTAGGAATAAAAAGTGTGTCAGGATTAAGCGTGTATGCCATGATGAACGGCTATGTATAATTCACCGCCAAACGGTTATACAAACCCAATCAACATAAAAACGCAGAACACCCACAAAAAAAATCGATAATTATTTATAATATGCAAGGCAAAAATTGTATCTTTGCACTTCAAATGCGAAAAAGCATTTTTCGACCTATACCTATTTGAATTATACTAAGATACAATAACATTTATGGCAACAACTGCAGATTTTAAAAACGGAATGTGCCTCGATATCGATGGCAACTATTTTTTCATCGTTGAATTCCTCCACGTAAAACCAGGCAAAGGCCCGGCTTTCGTAAGAACAAAACTGAAAAATGTCAAGACCGGCCGCGTTATCGACAAAACCTGGAACTCAGGCGTAAAAGTTGAGGAAGTCCGCATAGAGCGTCGCCCTTACCAATATCTCTATAAAGACGACATGGGATACAATTTCATGCATACTGAGACTTTTGAACAAGTAGCCCTCCCCGGCGAAAGCATCGATGGCGTACAGTTTCTTAAAGAAGGCGATATCTGTGAAGCAATGGTGCATGCCGCTTCCGACACAATTCTTACTTGTGAAATGCCAACCAGCGTCGTTCTTGAAATTACTTACACAGAACCCGGAATCAAGGGCGATACAGCAACCAACACACTGAAGCCGGCTACAGTAGAAACCGGAGCAGAAGTTCGTGTCCCATTATTCTGTGAAACCGGCGATAAAGTGCGCATCGATACTCGTGACGGATCATATGTTGAACGTGTCGAAAGAGCGGCAAAATAACATCGATTATTTAAAATAAAACTTCCACATCTCAAGAAAGCTTGAAATCAACATGATTTTCAAGCTTTCCGTGTAAATATGGAATTAATCGTATTATAAAATTATTGTTATGAATAAGATATTTGAAGGGTTCTATTACGTAGGAGTAAACGATCGCACGACTCATAGATTTGAAGGGTTATGGCCGATTCCAAATGGAGTGAGCTATAATTCCTATCTTATACAAGGCAAAAATAAAATCGCTCTGATTGACGGTGTGGAACTTAGCGAAATTGAAAATCTCAGCGAGAATATACAAGAAGCAATCGGCAAAAAAGCTCCGGATTATCTTGTCATAAATCATATGGAGCCCGACCATTCCGGAGCAATAAAAATATTACACACTCTTTTCCCGGAAATGGCAATAGTCGGCAACGCCAAAACCCTTGACATGGTCAAAGGGTACTATGGAATAACCGAAAACACAATTAAAGTCGCAGAAAACGATACAATAGACCTCGGGGATATAACTCTTACATTCAAACTCACTCCGATGGTTCACTGGCCTGAAACAATGATGACCTATGTTAACGAATGGAATATGCTTTTTTCTGGCGACGCATTCGGTTGTTTCGGGGCGATCAACGGCGGGATACTTGATTCTGACACAGATGTCGAAATGTATATTCCAGAAATGTATCGATATTACTCAAATATCGTTGGAAAATATGGAACATTTGTTCAAAAAGCCATCGCAAAATTCGCCGGCATCCAGATTGATTACATATGTCCGACCCATGGCCCAATATGGCATGAATCACGAACCAGAATCATCGATATATACAATCGTCTAAGCAAATATGAAGGAGAAGAAGGCGTTACAATTATTTATGGCTCTATGTATGGACACACGGAGAAAATGACAGATATAATAGCCGGACAACTCGCAAAACGCGGAATCAAAAACATCCGAATTCATAATGCCTCAACCACGCATTTATCATACATATTGAGCGACATATTCAAATATAAAGGACTGATCATCGGTTCTCCGACATATTCCAATACAATATTCCCGCCAATTGAAGCCGTACTCAGCGCGATAACAAACCGGGAAATTAAGAATCGTATTGTTGCATCATTCGGCAACTTCACGTGGGGCGGGCAGGCCGTAAAACGAATAAACTCAACTTTAGAGGCACTAAATTTGTTTACACCCGAAACGATATCCACTGAAGCGAAAATGAATCCAGACGCAATCGCAAAAGCAAACTGTATAGCTCTTGCTGATGCTGTTGCCGATAACTTATTAAATAATAATGCAACAACCGACTGAAATACATCCTTGGCCCCCTTTTATACCAAAAGGGGCCAAAGTTCTCATTATGGGAACCTTTCCTCCGGGCAATCACCGATGGAGTATGAATTTTTATTATCCAAACCGAACTAATGATTTTTGGAAAATAATGGGATTCATATTTCTAAATGACCCTAACGCCCTATATGACCCATCGCGAAAATGCTTCAATCTCGATGAAATCAAACAGCTGATGTCAGACCGACACATTGCCTTGAACGATACAGCGAGAGAAGTCCGAAGGTTGAAAGGCAACGCATCCGATAAATTTTTGGAAATCCTAAAACCGGTTCCGCTTTATGACTTGCTTGAAGAGATGCCTGATTGTCATACTATAGCGACGACAGGCGAGAAGGCGGCAGAAGTAATCGCAGAAATCACCGGAACACGCTTGCCCAAAATGGGAGAAATGATTATAGCTCCTCCGTGCAGTCGTTGCCCCCAGGAACTCAACATATGGCGTATGCCATCAACATCAAGAGCATATCCGATGAATCTCGAAAACAAAGCAAGTTATTACGTAAACCTGTTTCGTTCGGTAAAAATACTTTAAACGCCATATACATATATAGATACATGGCCAAGATATATTATAAACGGCCTAATTTGATAGAAATTAATTGATATTTCAAAGATTATAACTAATTTTGAATAATCATAATTAAATCAACGATGCTTGACCTCATAACCCTACAGATATTCGATGCACAAGAATTTTTTAATTGGTTCGTGGAAAATGCCAATTACTGGTTTGTATTCATATTCATGGTGATTGAAAGCTCATTCATTCCGTTTCCAAGCGAACTCGTAGTTCCTCCGGCTGCATATCTTGCCATGCAACAAGGTTCATCGATGAACATATATTTAGTGGCCTTAATTGCAACTGCCGGAGCTCTTGTCGGAGCATTGATAAACTATTATCTCGCTCTTTGGGTAGGACGCCCAATAGTTTATCGATTTGCCAATAGCCGAGTCGGCCATCTGCTTATGATAAACGAAGAGAAAGTGGTCAAGGCTGAAAAATATTTTGATGAACACGGCGATGCGTCAACGTTTTTCGGACGTCTTATTCCTGTAATTCGCCAACTTATATCTTTACCGGCCGGAATTGCGAAAATGAATATTTTAAGTTTTTGCCTTTTCACGTCTCTGGGCGCTTTGATATGGAATATCATCCTTGCGGCATTAGGATATTTTTTATCCACATTGGTACCATTATCTCAACTCTATACCAAAGTTGAAGAATATAATGACTATCTCACTTATGTAGGATATGGAATCGGCTTATTATGTCTGATTTATATTCTATACAAGATATTTGCATCCAAAAACAAAACAGCGTCCAATCATAAATAATCAATCTGAACGTCCCATAAATTCATTATCGCCATGCTTATCGCTCCATCATTGCTATCCGCTGATTTCGGAAATCTGGAAAATGCTGTAAAATTCATAAATACAAGCGAAGCTGACTACCTCCATATTGACTTAATGGACGGTGTTTTTGTCCCCAATATAACCTTTGGATTCCCCGCAATCAAAGCAGTAAGCGCAGTAGCGGAAAAACCGCTTGATGTCCACCTGATGACTGTCGATCCGGTCAGATTTATTCCTCAGGTACGCGATTGCGGAGCTACCATTATGACAGTTCATGTCGAAGCATGCACACATATACACAGAGCCATGCAACTTATAAAACAGGCCGGCATGAAAGTCGGAGTCGCCCTTAATCCAGGCACACCATTGAATATGATTGAAGAAATAGCGCCTGATGCCGATTTAATTATGCTTATGGCAGTGAACCCCGGTTTTGGCGGACAAACTTTCATTACCGGCACTCTTTCAAAGACTGAACGCCTGAAAGAATTGCTTAACAAGCTTAAAAGCCATGCTATCATTGGAATAGACGGAGGGGTAAATGCTCATACCGGAGAATTATTAAGCAATGTAGGAGCCGATATGCTCATCGCAGGAAGCTACGTATTCAACGCTCAGAACCCATTGGATGCTATTCATACACTCAAGACTCTTTAACAAGCTTTAGCGTTCACATCCTATTATATTAAATTTCAACATTTGTTCAGCTCGGATTTTGCGATTAAGCTCGGGTTGTTGTATCTTTGTATATACCTACCAATAAACTCATCAAACCCCAATAAATGAGAACCGAAAACAATAATATAATAACCGATAATTTTGACCCCGATGCTCTTGACCGCGAATACGAACGTCGTCAAGCTAGACAATACGGGATTAATAACAATAATGATGAAGACATCGACTCTTCCCATCTTAAGAAACCAGGGAAAAAGGATGCTCGGGAAAAAATGCCGAAACAGCCTAACCGTATCATATCCTTTCTTAAGGATAAACGCACCCGAATGTTTGCAGGCATCACAATTCTATGCTGGGCAACCTATATGCTTGTCGCATCAATCTCGTTTTTTACATCAGGTGCTGATGATCAAAGTAACGTAATCAACCGCACAGTAGAGGAGATGGCTCAAAATCCTTCAGAAATTCATAACCTGGGAGGAGCCCTCGGAGCATATCTTTCACAAAACATAATTTCCGACGGACTTGGAATAGGTGTATTTATTCTTATTGCTTATTTCTTTATTCTCGGATGGAGACTGCTCCATAAGACAAAAATACATTTTTGGCCACTGACATTCAAATCTCTGATAGACGCAGTAACACTTTCCATGGTTGCGGGATTTGCCGCCATTGAATCCGGAGTATCATCATGGGTATACTGGGGCGGTATACATGGACATGAAGTAAACCTGTACCTTATATCAGTCATGGACCATCTCGGCGCATTTCTCGTTAATGTAGTCCTGATTGCTCTTGTCGCATCAATATATTTGAGAGAACTCAGTCTGCTGTATCTCGCTTACCGAAAGAAAATCAAAGCCCATCGAGAGAAAGTAGCAGCTGAACGACGCGCTAAAGAAGAGCGTCAGCGTCAAATTGAAGAACAACTTGAAAAATCGAGTAAAATTGTGACGGGAGAAGAAGATGAACTAAAAGAAACAGACGAACCACAAAAAACGACAGAACCAACAGCGCCTGCAAAGTTTATTGATTTAAATGACGCATTCGCTCCTAATGATGACGATTCCGATTTTAATCAAATCGACAAAATCGTGCCTGAAAATTTCATAAATTCAAATACTCAGGATGTAGTTAACGAAATAACTGATTCGGAAAAGACTATTGATGAAATCTTGATAACTGAAGAAATCTCAAAGACTCCAGAAAGAGCTGACATGTCTCAAGTTCAAGAGGAAACACAGGATTCCGATTCTGAAGAGCCCAATAATGAGTCCGATAATCATAAACATACGGAGAATAATGAAATTATAGATAAGCCTACCGAAGCTGACGAGGATAACGGAATTGGAGAAATGATTGTAAATGTTGGCGAAATAGAACAAGCCCGCAAAATTCAAAGCTCCACTTACGATCCTACGGCTGAACTCCCCAAATATCACTTTCCGGCCATAGAATTATTGAAAGATATTTCAGTAAAATCAGATTGTGTGGACGAAACCGAAATGGAGGAAAATAAAAACCGCATCACGGCAACATTAAACAACTATAAAATTGCAATCTCCAAAATCGAAGCGACAGTAGGCCCTACAGTCACGCTCTATGAGATTGTTCCGGCAGAAGGAATCAGAATAGCCCAGATTAAACGACTTGAAGATGACATTGCCCTAAGTTTGGCCGCTCTCGGAATACGTATCATAGCTCCAATACCCGGTAAAGGAACGATAGGAATAGAAGTGCCAAACAAAGAACCACAGATGGTTCCGATTCGCTCAATAATCTCGTCAAAAGCTTTCCAAGAATGCCGATATGAACTGCCAATGGCACTTGGCTCCACTATCTCTAAAGACGTATTCATTGCCGATTTAAGCAAAGTGCCTCATTTGTTAGTTGCCGGAGCAACAGGACAAGGAAAATCAGTAGGACTTAATACCATTATAGCATCATTGCTTTATAAGAAACATCCGTCAGAACTTAAGTTTGTCCTTATTGATCCCAAAACCGTTGAGTTCACGTTATATGCCAAACTTGAACATCACTATCTTGCCAAGCTGCCAGATGAAGAAAATCCTATCGTATGCGACCCGATGAAAGTTGTAACTACGCTCAATTCGGTCTGCGTAGAAATGGAGAATCGATTCAAACTTTTCAATAAAGCTGAATCACGCGATATAAAAGAATACAATAAAAAATTCATAGAACGTCGCCTGAATCCTGAAAACGGACATTTCTTTATGCCATATATTGTGGTTATAATTGACGAGTTCGCCGACCTTATTATGGTAGCAGGCAAAGAGGTGGAGCGCCCGGTCGCACGTCTCGCGCAAAAAGCCCGTGCGGCAGGAATCCACGTTATTCTTGCTACTCAGCGACCCTCTACTGATGTTATCACCGGTATGATTAAAGCCAACTTCCCTGGACGTATGGCTTTCCGTGTCATGCAGATGGTCGACAGCCGCACAATCCTTGACCGACCAGGAGCCAATCAGCTTATCGGAAAGGGTGACATGCTAATATCACTCGGAGGAGAAATCACCCGCGTACAATGCGCATTCATCAGTACAGAGGAAGTGGTGGATATATGCCGTGCTGTAAATGAACAGATGGGATATCAAAATGCTTATGAACTTCCGGAATTTATTCCGGAAGGTTCCGATAACGGAAATATCAGTTCAACAAGCGACAGGGATTCTCTCTTTGAGGAAGCAGCCAGATTCTGTATCGCAAGCGGCACTGCGTCAACGTCATCGTTACAACGTAGGTACTCGATAGGATATAACCGTGCCGGAAAAATCATGGATCAACTTGAAGCAGCCGGCGTGGTCGGCCCGGCATCAGGAGCTAAACCTCGTAGCGTGCTCATCGATTCAATACAACTTGACCGTATTATGGAAACATTTTAACTATATGAGGAAAAAACTATATATCATAATTATACTTGCATTGTTTTCGACACACGGATTGACTGCCGAAACTACCGGACAGGATATTCTTGATCGTGCTGCATCTGCGTTAAGTCATAGCAAATCGGTTAAAGCAATCTTTTCTTCAGATGTCGATGGAGTAAAATCAACAGGAAGCATCATTATTCAAGGTGACAAGTTTCACATTTCATCGGCCGACTTCTCAACTTGGTACGACGGCAGGACACAATGGACCTATTCCCCCGCGTCTAAAGAGGTCAACATCACGGAACCGACTCCTCAGGAACTGACACAAGTCAATCCATTTATAATTATCAGCAACATTAGAAAAGCCTATAACGCCAGACTATTGAAAGCTACAACACCAGGCACTACACAGGTCGAACTCACGCCTAAAGACACCCGTTATGCTGATATCAGGAAAGCTGTCATAACATTTAACAATAAAACAGATTTTCCTTTATTGATAATATTGGATATGGCATCGGGGGTAAAAATGAATATCAATATTAAGTCCATAACAAAAGGGAATATTCTTCTACCCTCAACATTCACGTTTGACAAAAAACATTTTCCCGGAGTCGAGATTGTCGACTTAAGATAAAACAGAATTTTAAACCTAAATTCAATTATATAAAATGAATACCGAAAAAACAAAATGCCTTATCATAGGCTCAGGCCCTGCCGGATATACCGCAGCCATCTATGCATCTCGCGCGAATCATTCTCCTATACTCTACGAAGGGTTACAACCTGGCGGACAGCTGACTACTACATCTGAAGTAGAAAACTTTCCCGGTTATCCACAGGGAGTCATGGGTGCTCAACTCATGGAAGACTTGCGTCAGCAAGCCATAAGATTTGGGGCTGATTGCCGTGCCGGAATAATCGGAGAAGTTGACTTCAGCAAACGTCCGTTCAAATGTGTTTCTCTTGATGGAGATACAATTGAAGCCGATACAGTAATCGTTGCGACCGGAGCATCTGCAAAATATCTCGGATTGCCCGACGAACAAAAATATTCAGGGCTTGGAGTATCCGCATGCGCGACCTGTGACGGATTTTTCTACAGAAACCGAGTTGTGGCAGTTGTTGGAGGCGGAGACACTGCTTGTGAAGAAGCTTACTATCTAAGCACTATTGCAAAGAAAGTTTATCTGATTGTACGTAAAGATTATCTGAGAGCATCACATGTGATGAAAAAACGCGTGATGGACAAAGAAAATATTGAAGTCCTCTTTAACACTAATACCACCGGCTTGTTCGGTGCGGAATTTCTGGAAGGAGCCCATTTGGTAGAACATGTCGGAACTGAGAAAGAACGTCATTTCGACATTGCTATCGACGGATTTTTCCTTGCAATAGGTCATAAACCAAACACCGATATATTTAAAGGACAACTCACCCTTGACGAAAGCGGCTATATTGTTCTGTTTAATAACACGCAAGCGACCAACATTCCAGGAGTGTTTGCAGCAGGCGATGTCGCCGATAGCCGCTATCAGCAAGCTGTCGCCGCTGCAGGAAGCGGATGCCGGGCAGCGCTTGATGCCGACAAATTCCTTATGGAAAATGCATAACTCAATATTCTAAATCATGAAACCAAACTTTATACGCTCGCTAATATCTACATTAGCGATATTTATAGGACTCTCGGCATGGTGTGTTCCTGAACCGAAAACTCCGCTTATAGTGGCTCAAGACGGCTCTGGAGACTTTAAAACCATTCAGGAGGCAGTCTACGCTATCCGTGATTATACTCCTGTACCTATAACAATCAAGGTAAAAAAAGGTGTTTATCATGAGAAATTAATAATCCCATCCTGGAAATGCGATATAACCATCACCGGAGAAGATGAGAAAAGCACGATCATAACATGGGATGATTTCGCCAAAAAACCTATTGTATATTTCGGAGACTCAATCGCTGAGATGGGGACATTCCGGAGTCACACCGTGCTTGTTGCAGGTAGCCGTATCACACTTGAAAATCTGACAATAGAAAATACAGCCGGACGTGTGGGGCAGGCCGTAGCCTTACATACCGAAGGAAATCAGATAATCGTGCGACGTTGCCGGTTACTTGGAAATCAAGATACCTTGTTTACGGGAAATGAAGAATCCCATGTATATTTCGATGAATGTTATATTGACGGGACAACTGATTTTATCTTCGGACCTGCGACATGCTGGTTTGAATCTTGCAGGATTCACAGCAAAACAGATTCATACATAACTGCAGCATCGACATCTAAGGAACGTCGATTCGGATACGTTTTCAACAATTGCGACCTGACCGCTGACAATGGAGTGACAAAAGTATATCTCGGACGACCATGGAGAGCTTATGCCGCTGTCGTTTTCATGAATTGTCGGCTTGGGAAGCAAATTCGTCCGGAAGGCTGGGAGAATTGGCGTAATCCTGACAATGAAAAAACAGCTCGTTATGCAGAATTCAATTGCACCGGCGAAGGAGCGGATATCGCTAACCGAGTAAAATGGTGTAATCAACTAAACAAATCAGAAGCCGCTTACTACACTCGTGACGCTGTGCTCGCAGGAAGCTGGTGGAATAGATAAATCACAATCCTATTTTCAATCCGGACTATATGAAAATTTGAATAGTCCGGATTGAAAACATATCGTATCTTTTTATGTTCTTTTTCTTTGAAAACGACGTGCCAGCCTGGGAAAATTTTGAAATTGAATGTACCGATTATCTGAATAAGGAATTCGGCAAAAAATACAATTGCACTTTTTTAAATGCAGGGGGTCATGACTCAAATGCGCCTGACATCAATATAATCCATAAAAATAAGCATCTATTCTCAATAGAAGCTAAAATGAACGAAGCTCAATGCGGTCAATTTGTTTTATCTCCTGATAATTCAACTCACAAATTTACGTTTTCCGATAAAAACAAATGTGATAAAAATGAGTACGTAGACGCAATAATTGCGTCAATGGAAGAAAACTATGATTTATGTATCGACACACTTGATGATTTACCGATTCCGGAGACAATCATTTGTAATTGGGTAAAAGATTACTATATCAATAAAAAAGGTTCAAAATTCTTCATAACACGCAGCCATTACGGAAATTATATCATAGTTCCGGTCCATAAACTGGAACAATATTTCAACGTCTCGGCCAAATTCCGTGTAAAGAGAAGCGGTTCAGCCAATCCCACCCACAATAATATCCCGGAAATAAAAGCGGCTCTCGACAACAATGGTCTTAACTATAGTTTAATCATCATTGATAAAGACAAATCAGTATTCGGTGAAATTGAATCTAATAAGGAATCCTTCAAAATAGATGGTATCAAATACCGATATCTATTCAGAAATGTCGGGAGAAACAGATATGCAGTACGTCGATTATCAAACACATGCAACTCTAATTTTATTGTTTCGATTACATTAAAAAATGGTCAACAACCGGAAGATCTTGCCGAATTCATAGCATCATTGACTACATCTGACACTCAAACTGACCGGATTTAAAGCACTCGCCCTATCTCCTTTAGAATATATTGAAGGACATCCACAACAACAGAATTTCCAAACTGTTTGTAAGCCTGAGTTGTGCGATTGCTCATTATAAATGTGTCAGGATATCCCATAAGACGAGCACATTCGCGCGGATGTAATTTTCTCGTTCTCCCATTTACCAAATAACCGCCTGTCTTAGAAAACACCCCCCCTCCATAGGCAGAAAATGTTATTGCAATACCTTTTGTACTATAAATCCGTTCTCCTTGCCCACCTTTGTTCACAATCCCAAGACGAATAGATTTATTGCTATATTTGTCATCCCGAAGATTTGTAAAATAAGTATCAGGACGAGCTACAACAAGATTCCTTGTCTCATCATCATCCAATAAGAAATCAACGACATGCCGAGTCAATGGAAATGGCGCCGGATAAACAAATCCATGGTCATTAATGTCTTCACGGAAACACACCATATACACACGCTCCCTCTTTTGCGGTATTCCATAGTCCACGGCATTCAAAACCGCGTAATGAAACGAGTAACCAAGCTCTCTCATTGTGGCCTCAACTACCTTTATAGTGTTTCCGCTATCATGTGAAGCGAAATTTTTCACATTCTCCATAAATACAACACGAGGCCTTTTCTCTTTGACAATACGCGCCACATCAAAAAACAAAGTGCCTCGACTGTCATTGAATCCGAGACGTTTTCCGCTTATTGAAAATGCCTGGCATGGAAAACCGGCACACAATATATCGTGATCTGGAATTGCCTTTTCATCCACCTTTGTGATATCGCCATCAGGACGTATCCCAAAATTATTATAATAAACAGCCTGGGCAAACTTATCCCATTCATTTGCGTAGACACATTCAGCGCCAAATGACTCCAATGCCAAATGGAAACCTCCGATTCCGGCAAATAGATCAATAAAAGTATATCCCTCTAAAAAACGTTCCTCAACAGTTATCATGACCTCTTGCGCAGTAACTAAAGACTATTCATCCTCATCGGGACAATTGACCTTAATCAATTCAAGACGAGTAGCCGATTTCTTCATAATCGTGAAAGTAAAGCCATTAAGTTCAACAGTCGCGCCTTGAGCGGGAATCTCCCCCATTTCAGTAAGAATATACCCTGCAAGAGTCTGGTATTCTTCCGATTCAGGTATATCAATATTAAAATTATCCCGTAGATCACCGACTTCGCAACGTCCTGAAAATTCATATTCTCCCGGAGCTGTCTGTCTTGCGATCAATCGGCGATTATCATGTTCATCCTGAATATCTCCAAATATTTCTTCAACTAAATCCTCAAGAGAAACCAGACCTGCCGTTCCCCCAAACTCATCAACCACAACTGCCATTGAGCGTTTCTCACTTAGCAGGCGCTTCATCATCTTATTGGCAAGAAGAGTTTCCGGAGCAAACACTACAGGCTTCAATGCCTCTTTCCAATCGGAATCCATATGAAACAATTCACTCACATGAATATATCCCAATACATTGTCAATATCATCTTTATAAACCAGAATCTTACTGCGTCCCGATGATGTGAAGAGTTCCGACAACTCTTCACGCGATGTCATATCAATATTGACTGCAACAATCTCATTCCGCGGAGTCATACAATCTCGCAGATGTGTCGATGAAAAATCTATGGCATTGTGGAAAATCTTGACTTCATTTTCCATTTTCTCCTGCGAGGCGGTATCGTCAATACTTTTCTGAATATATTGGTTCAATTCTCCTATTGTCAAAACACCAAGAGATTCATCAGCATTCTTTACTCCACACATCCTCATCAACGCTTTTGACAGCCATGCCGTAAATGTAGAAATCGGATAAAGAATGATCCAAAAGAAAAAAATCGGCAATGCAAATACTTTTAATGATGAATTGGGATTAATCCGGAAAATTGTCTTTGGCAGAAATTCGCCTGTCAATAATATTACCGCCGTCGAAATAATGGTCTGCATCACAAGAACGAAAAATTCATTCGGATATATACTCTCCAACCATGGCGACAGTAACGCGGCGGCACCCATTCCGTAGATAACGAGCATTATATTGTTACCTACAAGTATTGTCGAAATAAAAAGATTTTGATGTTTATAATAAAGATTGACGATGTATCCTATTAATCCGCCACGTTTAACATCAATTTCGACTTTAACGCGATTAGATGAAATATAAGCAATCTCGACACCGGAAAAAAGAGCCGAAAAAGCCAATGAAACAAGAGCAATTATGAGCCAATGAATATTATCTGCCATAAATATCAAAACTACTGTTGTACATTTTTTACAGGAGCAAGCGGCAACGCTTTTTCTGAAAATTTCCGATTGCGGCTTTTTGGAGCGGGAACAGGACGCTGTTCTGGTTTTGCAACCGGAGGAGGCAATACACCCGGCTCCGGTTTTTGCTCAATTTTAACAGAATCAGTAACCGTTCCGGAAACAGAATCCTTATTATTCTTAAATGTCGAAGCAGGAAAAATCCCCGATGGCCTATTGACTGTATAGATTGTCATTCTTTCATTTGATTCAAATCCATATCCTTCAATTGTCCGGTCATTTTTCTCTATATGAATAAACGAATCGGAATACACCGTCTTGTCTCGCTGATCCCAAAACACTTGTTGTGTGAGAAACTTCTCTCCGGCAGTGTTCAGAATATTCACGTTTCCATCAAGACGCCATGTTCCGTCATTTTTAAAGTATGTCGCAGAATCACAGACAATAGTCGCATCTGTCGAAAAATCAGGGGCAAATTTTTCCATAAACATGCCTTCCGGAAACTTCCAGGTCGGCACATCGGCCTCATCATACACATACCACACCGGAGTGGTAATGCGATAACGCGTAATGCCTGAATCGGAAATTACCGTAACAACGTCATGAGTCAGCATGGTCGGAACGACATTTCCGTCAACCTCACGATGAACCACCTCTGTTTTTTCGTCGGAACAAGCAACAACAAGTACTGACGTTCCCAATAAAAGGAACGTCAGTCTATTCATGCCTGTTAAAATAAGCCTTCCTAATGAAGCCATTGTTTATTCAAGCTTATTCTTATGGAACCATCTCTCATTGAAGTTAATGCCGAGAGTGATATTAAAATAGTTCTCCTTAATGAGCGGATCAGGGTGTGCCTGACGATGTTTCCATTCAAATCCAAGATTAATTATCGTCTTGTTTCCACCGGGGGTAGGCAATCCAAATCCCATGCTAAGGCCATGCTCACGCACATTATTCCCTTTGATTTCAAGATAATCATGTGAGAAATATCCTCCAACGCGATATTGTATCCGTTGAACATAGTTGCCTCGGGGCTTTGGAGTATATTGTGCGCCAAGGGCAAATTTAGTACGATTGTCCATTCCAAGCATTCCATCAGTATCATCCAAATCGGAATATTTGGCCTTCGCCCAATTCTGGAAAGTAAAATCAGCCTCAACCATCAGGCGGTCATTCCATTGATAATTGACACCGAAACCCCACATGGCCGGTAAAGAAAATTTATGACGCATACTTGTATAAACAATGGTATCCGCCTGAACAGAATTTGTTCCAATATTATAATAATTCACGCGCCACGCATGACCTAACAAATCCTTGCCGGGAGAAAATGAAACTCCGAATGTAAGCTTATGGTTACGATGAAGTTGAAGTTCATACTGGGCGCCAAACTGCAAGTGAAAGTCACGCACCTGAGTCACACGCTCAAACAATGCCGTTGAACTCGCATCGCTCGGATATCCGTAAATATCATTGATTGTCGTGCCAAAAAGATATCCAATATTGGCTCCCACATAAATACCATTCAATGGATTAACACCGGCTCCTATATAAAGTTGGTTAAGCCCTCCCGAACCGGTGCGGGATGTCACGCCATTCTCAATCTTTGAACCGAAACTATAGCCTACTGATGTAAACGGAACAAGACCCAAACTTACACCGACTTTCTTATGAACCGGGAATAACATCGTCAGATAATCAAGTCCGCCTCCAAAATCCTGAGCCGAATGGGCATTATCCTTACTCCACAACTTGGTAGCAGTGATGCCCATATCAAAAAGAAAAGTCAATGAATCTACAGCGGCATAACTTGCCGGATTCATTGCATTAATCTGACGGCCTGACATCATAGCGTAACCTACCCCGCCCAATGCGCGTTGGGCAGAAGTCGCATTGTCGTTCAATATACCATAACCGTACATTGAGTAAGGAGTCACGGTCTGTGCCATAGCCCCTGCCCCGACAAATAAAGCCGCAATGGCGGCAAGTATTGCTCGACTAAATATTTTCATTATATAAAAGTATACTGTTTAATCCTTTACTTACAAGATTTGAATCTACCTCAACCGGAAAACCCATTAAGCCAGACAGACGGTCAGCATCACCTCCGGTCAGCATTACAACCGCATCGTCAGGCATTTGTGAACGATAAAAATTAGTTTCGCCAACGATTCCGTACACCACTCCGGCTCTTATAGCGTTCTCCGTGTCATTACCCCACATCGAAACGGCCATATCGCTTTCTACATCAACCATAGGCAAACGTTGAGTCATGTCATGCAACGATTTGGCTCTCATCCAAAGACCAGGCGCGATATTTCCACCGGAAAATTCACCTGCAGATGTCAGACGGTCATATGTCACGGCTGTACCAGCATCAACCACAAGAACATCTTTGCCAGGATGAATAGCATATGCTCCGGAAACTGCGGCAATACGGTCTCGCCCTAAAGTCGACGGAGTGTCATATCCGATTTTTATCGGCAACGGCAACATCGATGTCATCTCATAGACTCGCTTGACAAAAGACCGCAAAAAAACAATAATTTCCTCGCCCTTTGTCGCGACAGAGCAATAAATAGCCGCATCAACTGAATATGACGACGAGATTTGCGACAAGTCTACAGGTTCAAGCCTCTCTTTTCGCCATGTTTTGACAAGAGTAGTTCCTTGAAACAATGCGACTTTAGCAGCCGAATTACCTTGATCTATGATTAAATTATATCCCATCTCGAGGACAAAATTACTAATTCCGCATCAATAATCAGCCTAATTTGAACCCTTTTTCGACACAGCACAAGAAATATTACGCCATTTAGAGACTTTTAACAGATATTTAGCCCTATTCGCCATATTTTTTTGAAACCCGAGGAATCATAATCGATGTATATACCAATATCGCCCCACCTGCCAATGTAAATGCAAGCCAATCGGAGGTTCTCGGTGAATAAAACTGGAAAAATCCGGAAACACAGAAAAAAACACCGGCCCAAAACTCAAGACGCAGCAAGCGTTTAAGACGGATATTCCCGCCATGATACCTCACAAATATTCTTCCTGCAAGATTAACAACCGCGCCAAAACAGAATACCCACCGTGAAGTCATTATGGAATACCCCAATATAGGCATTAAAACTCCGACAACGATAAATACCATGCCCGCAGTTATAAACCAGGTCAATATGTTGCTGTTGGTTTGATTCATAATTATTCGATTATATAAACATCCTCATTTTCTCGTTGCATATGATATTGCTCTCTAACTATACGCTCCATTGTCTCCGGGTCAGTATCAAGACTATGGTTAAGCCGGCGATAATGTTCAAGGGTATCTTGATTCGATTTTATTTCATGACGCAATTCCTTTATTCGGTTATTATATTCAACCGATTTAGAAATTGAATTATCATTGAAAAACAATATAATTGCCAAAAACGCCACGATAACAAGCATCGTGACAGACAAATATTGTCTACACCAATCAAATATCTTCTTCATAGCATGCAAAGATAGCGAGAATTTGCGACATTCTAAATCCACTTACATAAAATCTTGTCATGAATTAACAATCATACGATAAAAAGCGAGCGTATTATAATCATTATTGTCAGTTTCCTGCTTTTTGGGTAATTTAGCAAAAAAATCAGATTAAACTTAACTCCTGCAATATAATGAAATATTTCGCTATTTTAGCAACAATAACCATGTCATTATCTTTTACGCTTCATGGCAAACAAACAAATAACACTTTTCTATTATCAGAAGATAATCCATCAATCACACGCGAAACATTTAGCCCAGGAGAAAAATCTTTTTTATTAAATGGAAAGCCGTTTGTGATAAAAGCCGCAGAGTTGCATTATCCACGAATACCTAAAGAATATTGGAGCCATCGCATCGAACTATGCAAAGCTTTAGGCATGAACACAATCTGTCTTTATGCATTTTGGAACTCGCATGAGCCCGTCGAAAATCAGTTCGATTTCTCCGGGCAGAATGATATCCGGGAATTTATTTTGATATGTCACGACAATAATCTGAAAGTCATTCTGCGTCCGGGACCCTATGTGTGCGCAGAATGGGAAATGGGCGGCCTGCCTTGGTGGCTGTTAAAAAATAAAGATATAAAATTGCGTGAAAATGATCCTTATTTTTTAGAACGTGTAAGTAGATTTCAAAAAGCGCTGGCACAACAAATCGGCGATTTAACAATCGACAAAGGAGGCCCGATTATAATGATTCAGGTAGAGAATGAATACGGCTCATATGGGATAGACAAATCCTACATCTCTAATATTCGTGATATTATCCGTGAAAATTTCGGCAATAACATTTCACTGTTTCAATGCGATTGGTCATCAAACTTTCTAAATAACGGACTCAACGACTTAATTTGGACTATAAATTTTGGCACAGGAGCCAATATCGACCGTCAATTTGAAAAATTAAGAGAGATACGTCCTACGGCTCCACTCATGTGTTCCGAATTTTGGAGCGGATGGTTCGACAAGTGGGGAGCAAACCATGAAACACGATCTTCTAAAAAGATGATTTCAGGAATTGACGAAATGCTTTCCAAAGGGATTTCGTTCAGTCTATACATGACACATGGCGGGACTAACTGGGGACATTGGGCCGGAGCAAATTCTCCCGGCTTTGCACCCGACGTAACGTCATATGATTATGATGCTCCTATAAACGAAAATGGAATTCCTACTACAAAATATTGGGAACTAAGAAATCTTCTTGCCAAATACAATGATGGCAAGAAACTTCCTGACGTGCCTAAAAACATTCCTGTGACCTCGATACCACGCTTCTCTTTTTCTGAAGTCGCTGCTATTTTTCAGAATCTTCCCGAATGTCGACATGATCAAAATATCCGAACGATGGAGGAATATGACCAGGGATTCGGAAGTATTTTATACCGCACGACTCTTCCTGATCTCAAAAACGGGGGTCTTTTGTCTGTTAATGAAGTTCATGACTTTGCCAGGATATTTATCAACGGAAAAACTATCAGTCAACTTGACCGCCGTGCCGGGGAAAGGGATATAGTATTGCCGCCATGTCAGAAAGGCGACACACTTGACATTCTTGTAGAAGCTATGGGACGAATCAATTTCGGACATGCCATAAAGGATTTCAAAGGAATTACGAAAAGCGTAACCATAACAGAAGATCGAAATGGATATAAATTTGTTTGTGATTTAAAGAATTGGGAAGTTTTCAATATTGACGACACCTACAAATTTTACACTTCCATGAATTTCAAGCCAATCGTATCTGTCAGTCGCACAGACAACGGCAGACTACCGGCAGGAGTATACAGAGGCTCATTTGACATCAAAAAACCGGCGGATACTTTCCTGAACTTTGAAACATGGGGCAAGGGCCTTGTATATGTCAACGGACATCCAATCGGCCGAATATGGGAAATCGGGCCACAACAAACCTTATATATGCCCGGATGCTGGCTCAAGAAAGGGAAAAACGAAATTATCGTGTTTGATATTTCAGGGCCAAGAGAAGCTGTATCAGAGGGGTTAATCAAACCAAAACTCAACAATCTAAACAATCCCAAACCACATATTCATCGCAAAGAAAAAGAAACCCTCGATTTAACAAATATAAAACCGATATATTCAGGAGAATTCGACTCACGGCCTGAATGGAAGACTGTCAGATTTGACTCAATATATGAAGGCCGATACCTGTGCTTTGAAGCAATCAGTTCTATTGATGGTGGAAAACAGGCAGCGATTGCGGAACTATATGTGACCGACGAAAATAGAGAACGTATATCTCGTGAATTATGGAAAGCAGACTATGCCGACAGTGAAGATATCAAGAAAAACAATCGTTCAGCCGACAAGTTATTTGATCTTCAGGAATCAACTTATTGGTCAACAGCAGACACGGTTCCTTATCCACATGCCGTTGTAATCGACCTCGGTAAATCAAGAAAAATATCCGCACTTCAATATCTTCCACCCATGGATGACAAGTCAACCGGCGCTATAAAATCGTTCAAAATATATTTAAGCGCAACCCCATTCAACAAGTAAAGAAACAAATGTGCGGCCTACAAGACAATCATATGCAGAAAATATCGTAATTTTGCACCCATGAATGAAAACATAGTCAAAGATATTCGCATTGCCGATTACAACTACCAACTACCTGACGAACGCATTGCAAAGCATCCGTTACAACAACGTGATTCTTGCAAACTATTGGTTCGTTATCCGGATGGGAAAATAGAACAACATATATTTTCAAAACTTAGCGACATAATTCCAGACAAATCCATACTTGTCTACAACAACACCCGTGTCATAAACGCCAGGCTCAGGTTCAAAAAAAACGGAAACGGCTCAACCATTGAGATTTTCTGTCTCGAGCCGCTCAATCCATGGGAACATCAGGAAAATTTTGCCGCCACACGCCAGTGCTCTTGGTTATGTTTTGTAGGGAATTCCAAACGATGGAAAGATGGTGATTTGTCGATGTCTTTGATTATAAAAGAAAAGCCAGTCATACTTAAAGCTTCCAGAATAGAACGAGAAGGAAACGCGTCAAAAATCATGTTCTCATGGAATGATGACAACATCTCGTTCTCTGAAATAATTGACATTGCCGGTGAAATTCCTATTCCTCCATATCTTAACAGATGTACAGAGAATAGCGATACAACCGACTATCAGACAATTTACAGCCATATTGACGGTTCTGTCGCAGCTCCCACAGCTGGATTGCATTTCACACCGGAACTGTTTGACAAAATGGACAAAAAAGGGATAAAACGCCGCGAACTCACACTACACGTCGGAGCCGGCACATTCCAGCCGGTAAAATGTGAACGTGTGGGCGACCATGAGATGCATCAGGAATTTATTCGTGTAAACCGTAGCCTGATTGCAGAAATCGCCTCAGCTCAAGAACCGATTATTGCCGTTGGAACCACTTCGGTACGTACACTCGAAAGTCTATATCATGCAGGGTGTCTCATATCCATGAATGACTGGCATGGGACTGTGCCCCAATGGTTCCCCTATTCACAAAACCATCCGGAACTATCTCTTACCGAAGCCTTTCAACAGATTATCAAATATCTCGACGCACATAACGAGATAGATTTTATCGCCGACACGCAGCTTTTAATTGCCCCCGGCTACACTTTCCGTGTCGTGGATGGAATTATCACTAATTTCCATCAACCGCAATCAACGCTTCTTTTGCTGGTATCGGCATTTGTAGACGGGGATTGGAAACCCATGTATGATTTCGCGCTCGCCAACGGGTTTCGCTTCCTCAGTTATGGCGACACATCACTACTGCTGTCTCAGGCCGCACTGCAAGCATAAATCAAATACGAAACGGCAAACAAAAACATCAACATCGATGTCATCCCAAGCAGCGGATTAAGAGCCGCACCTCTGTGACGTTCGAGAAATTTCCACAATATAATATGAAGGACGATATATCCTATCGCAATTCCTTGCACATGCTCAAGCGCCTGATACATCAACGCTATTGCAGCCAATCCGTTCATTAAATAGAGCGTTGAAACAAACCGCTCTCCATAAATTACGGCAAGAGTCCGTTTTCCCACTTGTTCGTCATCTTTCCGGTCACGATAATTATTTACAATAAGAAGATTGGCTCCCATAAGCCCTATGGCAATCGACGCAAGACAAACAGAAATGGTAAATTCTCCAGACTGAACATAATAAGTCAGATTCACAGGGATTACTCCGAAAAACAATATCACCGCAATCTCTCCAAGCCCATGGCGAGACAATGGATAAGGCCCGGCTGAATATGACATTGCCCCAAAGGCAATAATAATTCCTGCAAACAAAAGTTGCCATCCGCCCCAATAAATCAACGACAATCCTATTAGACACGCAATTCCGAGAGTAATGAACGTAGCGTTACGCATGGCATCAGGCGTTATATCCCCTTCCGTGACTCCTCGACGCGGGCCATCTCGTCCAACCTTGTCAAGACCATCACGAAAATCATAATATTCATTGGCGAAATTGGATGAAATCTGAGCCAAAACAGCAAAAATTCCACACAAAAGAGCGGGAAGCAGCTTAAAACTACCGTCAAGGATGCTATATGCCGTACCCATTACAACTCCTGCAAGAGAGACCGGCAAGGTGCGCAGTCTCATCGCCTCAATCCAGCACCTAATCATTCTTCAATAGATTTATTTCCGGCTTCGGAGCCTCAAGTCTTTCATCATCAATACCAAAACATTCTATTATGGCCTTCCTTATTCTCATGGCCGGTTGTCCGTTATGCCGAAGTATATTTATAATTGTCTGAATATAAGCCTCCTTATTCGAAAGTCCGCACAGACCTGCCACATTAGATGATGGTAACATCGATTTCTGGTTATATACCCTTAATATCGACGAATAGTCACCAGTTGAAACATATCCTTGGAATTCCCGGCAAAGATTCTCATATAATTTACGCGGCTTAATCTCGTTAACCAGATTGAGCATATGTTTTTCCAATGCCGTTATATTCGGGAACTTTCCGTCTATGCGGCATTCTGTAAGCCGTTTCACCCTATGACGAGTATGCAACAACGCCTGCTTATGAAGATCAGCTTTAAACTGATTGATTATCGATTTTCTTACACTATCAAAAACCCGATGTTCGTTTTTGCCCCTCACAGATGCGACAGTCCTGATAACCTCTTCAAGCATAAGAATATTTTCAATTTCCGCAACTTCAGGCACAAATATATTGCGGTCACGCAAATAACCTACTTCTTGCGGGCTACGACGGTCTCTATCAACAATACCTCGGCTCAACATATGATGAAGCGAATTCAAGTCATTAAACGTGCGCGTCGCTTCTATCACTTTGTCACATCCACCTAACGATTTCACTGTATAATCACGGAACACAAGCGGATAAAGTTTAGCATCTATGGAATGTCTTGCATCTCCCTCAATGAAAAGCACCGGTTTGCGAGCGCCGGCCAAAGTCATGTACATATCGTCATTGATTCTAGTATCAGGAGGCAAAATTACATAATCCCAACTTTTCGAATCAAAATAAAACTTTCTCACCCACACCACCTGCGCATTACGCCGCGATGACAAAAAATCCAAGTCATGTGTCGTATAAACGAACGTACAATCAGGACGAAGCTGCTCAACTTTGTCCCATATGATTCCTGTAATACTTGGATGAAGGAAAAGTCCGGGACTATCAACAAAAACGACTCCATGTTCCGGGGCAAGCAACGCCGAGCCGAAATAATACAACACAGCCCTTTCTCCGTCAGAAAGCTTAAATGACGAATATGGGCTTCCGCTATCGTCTTTTCTTGCAAATAGCACCTCTCCACGCGCACGTTTCACCTTATTGTCCGGAAATATTTCAAGCCATGCCGATATCATTCGGTCAAGCAAACTTTCTGAAAGCACGCTACTCCCGTCATTCACACGTGCAACTTTATGATTTATCAGATTAAGCATCTCATAATAAATCATAATTACCATCATCCTGTCAAACTGACTTACAATATCATCGCGCAAGAAAGCGGCCTTGGATATGGCCTCAGCATAAAGATTATCTATAGACCCGGGGAGAGAATCAACATCATGCTTAATATACAATGCGTTTAATGCCGATATCCGGTAAGCGTCATCGGGAATTTCAGAAATCAACCAATCGGTAAACCGGGTTTTACCGGCTCCGTTGGCTCCGATAATGACAACGCTTTTTCCGACAGTAGAAACTTTGTCTCGCGTCCCGTCTTTATGTGGAGGAAGCAATAATTCCATAACCAATGGGTTTTAATTCAGACTACGTAAAGATACATAAAATCTTTCATATTCCCATATGCCCAAACACTACTTTTTTTCAACCG
>CAZYXN010000013.1:0-36056 GCA_964651105.1 uncultured Muribaculum sp.
ATATAGACCGCATGAGTCACTTTTCAACATCTTCCGATGTGATAGCGGTATATGAGATACCAGTCAAGGAGGATGCCGATTTTCTTTTGCCGGATAATTTGATATTGGCTCTTGACAGAGTGCAAGATCCCGGCAATCTCGGGACAATTATAAGAATTGCCGATTGGTTTGGCGTGAAGACGGTTTTATGTTCAAAAGACACTGTCGATGTTTATAATCCAAAAGTGGTGCAAGCAACAATGGGAGCAATCTCGAGGGTTGATGTTCGATATGTGGATTTGTCGAATGTTCTTTCTTCCGCTAATGTTCCGGTATATGGAACATTTCTCGACGGAGAGAATATTTTTAATGCGTCTTTATCTCCTCACGGTATAATTGTGATGGGAAATGAAGGACAGGGGATATCAGCTCATGTAGAGGAGTGTGTAACTAAAAGACTTACCATTCCGTCATATCCTCAGGATGTTGTCACAAGTGAATCGCTGAATGTGGGAATGGCTGCGGCAATAACTGTTGCTGAATTTAGACGCCGCCAATTTTAGATATTATGGCTAAACAGGAAAAAATAGTCTGGGTCTGCAATAATTGTGGCAACGAATCGTCAAAATGGATTGGACGTTGTCCGGCATGCGGAGAATGGAATACAATGGTCGAAGAAAGAGTAAGACCTATTAAAGATCGCGTTCTTGCACCTCTTAGAGGGCAAGAAAGTGTGGCCAGACCTATATCTAAAATAGAGACCCGAACAGAACAACGTATCCACATGCCGAGTGAAGAGCTTAATCGTGTGCTCGGAGGAGGGTTGGTTGCCGGCTCTCTTGTATTGATTGGCGGAGAACCAGGAATCGGCAAATCAACTCTCGTATTGCAGAATATTTTGTCAATACGAGGGAAAAAGATTCTGTATGTCTCCGGCGAAGAGAGTGCAAGTCAGCTGAAGATGAGAGCCGATCGCATAGGACGTTTAAGTGACAATTGTTATATTGTGTGTGAAACGTCTATGGATTCCATCATGGATCATATTTCTGACATTCAGCCTGAGATTGTAGTGGTTGATTCTATTCAGACTATTGCTTCCGACAGTATTGAGTCTTCTGCGGGAAGCGTCAGCCAGGTACGGGAATGTTCGGCCAGATTGCTGCGTTATGCCAAAGCGTCGGGAACCCCGGTCATATTGATCGGCCATATAAATAAAGAAGGTTCTATCGCAGGCCCTAAGGTGCTTGAGCATATAGTGGATGCGGTGCTTCAGTTTGAGGGAGACGGGCATTATATGTACCGCATACTTCGTTCAATCAAGAATCGCTTCGGGTCGACATCTGAGTTGGGAATTTACGAGATGGCGCAACGAGGATTGCGGGAAGTGAGTAATCCTTCCGAGTTGTTATTGTCTCAATCAGGAGATGAAGATTTGTCGGGAGTGGCTATCGGTGTCACCCTTGAAGGGATACGGCCTTTTTTAATAGAGGTGCAGGCATTGGTTTCGACAGCGGCATATGGAACGCCGCAACGTTCTGTGACCGGATTTGATGGTAAAAGGATGAATATGCTGCTGGCAGTTCTCGAAAAACGAGTCGGCTTCAAATTGGCACAGAAAGACGTGTTCCTTAATATCGCCGGCGGATTGAAAGTTAATGATCCTGCCCTTGATCTGGCAGTTATATGCGCTATCCTGTCGTCCAACGTGGATATGGCTATATCTCATGATGTTTGCATGTCGGGTGAGGTTGGGCTGTCAGGCGAGATACGTCCGATTACGCGTATCGAACAGCGTATACTTGAAGCGGAGAAACTCGGATTTTCAAAAATACTTGTCCCTAAAAACAATATTAAGGGGTTTGATATTTCGCGGTTGAAAATCCAGATAGTTGAAGTCGCAAAGGTTGAAGAGGCATTCCGTGCGTTATTTGGTTAATTGACAGGATGTCTTTGTAACTTTGATTCACGGGATGTTCCTGTTGTGCAATATGAGAGATAGATGATTTGGATCACTTTTTTTACAACTTGATTATTCCTTTTGCAATTGGGATTTGGAATTTTTTTCTTTATCTTTGTGTTAAAATCATATTTGAGTTGCATTAAGCATGAATGAAGACGCATTGAAAGCTGTGGAATTTTTGCAGGAAGGTAAAATTATTTTATACCCTACTGACACTGTATGGGGCATAGGATGTGATGCCACAGATGACAATGCCGTAAAAAGAATATACAAGCTAAAACGTCGGAGTGATTCCAAGTCGATGATTGTGCTGGTAGATTCTATTGAGATGCTTAATAAGTATGTTGATAATCTGCAGAGATCGGTCATTGATATTATTAATACGTCTCATCGGCCTACGACTATTATAATTCCCGGAGCAAAAGGATTGGCTCCGTCATTGATTGCCGCTGACGGAAGTGTGGGATTTCGAGTGAGCCGCGATGAATTTTCGGCAAGTCTTTGTCGATTTTCCGGATGTCCGGTTGTTTCCACATCTGCCAATATAAGCGGGGAGCCGACTGCGCGTAATTATAATGAAATCTCGGAAGAAATAAAAGCCGATGTAGATTATATCTGTATGACTCGCCGAGAAGATTCAGTGCTCCATCTTCCATCTCGCATTGTGAAACTGGAAAGCGATAACTCAATAACGATTATACGGAATTGACGCTTACAGCAAAACAACGGTTATTGTATGTGGCGGGCGATTTTGTGTCTACCAATATCGCTGTGTGTCTATTTGCTTCTGTCCGTTATTGCGTGGAAGATGGAGCCCGTCAGTTTGAGACACTGCAAAGCTATCTTGTGCATGGGCCGGTTGTTGAAGAACAATTGTTGTTCCCGTTAGGAATGTTGTTTGTTTACTGGTTGTCAGGTTATTATAATCGGTTGTTTATGAAATCAAGATTGCAGGAACTGGAACAGACTCTTTCAAATTGTTTTGTAGGCACGATAGTATTCTTCTTCATTGCGATGATAAATGATTTGCGTCCTGACAGAATTCATACGTATTTACTGTTGTTGGTTCTGTTTGGATTATTATTTGTCTGTGTCTATTCTGTGAGAAGAATTATCTCGCGTATTGGCCGTAATCGTGTTAAATCAGGTGCATGGGCGATAAATGCTCTGATAGTCGGGTGCGGAGCTGATGCATGCGGAATGGCCAAGCGTCTTGATGACATGCGGTTGGTGATGGGATATCGGGTTGTTGGATTTGTAGATGCTTACGGGGAAGAACGTAAAGAAATGAGTCATCCCGTATTTGAATTGGATAATCTTGATTGCGTTGTTAAAGATTATGATATAAAGGCTTTTGTGGTTATTGCTCCTAAGAGGAATCGTGAAGCAATGCAAAATATTGTAAATCGATTGCTTCCGACAGGATGTTCGGTTTTTATCTCTCCCGATATTTATGAATTGCTTACCACCAGAATAAGAACATCCAATATTGCAGGCGAGCCTTTGGTGGATCTTGCCACATCGAGTATCTCAGACAGCACATTAAATATTAAACGTGTGTTTGATGTCATATTTTCAGTTATCGGATTGGTTATAACGGCTCCGATTATAGGAATTCTCGCAATAGCTGTAAAGATGGATTCTCCCGGAAAAGCTATATTCAGACAAGAACGAATAGGCCGACACAAAAAGCCGTTTACGATGTATAAATTAAGGACGATGGTGGATAATGCCGAGGTGTCGGGGCCTGCCTTATCGACATTGAATGATTCCAGAATAACCAAAATAGGAGCTGTGATGCGTAAATACCGTCTTGACGAATTGCCTCAGTTTTGGAACATACTGCGTGGCGATATGTCATTTGTCGGGCCGAGACCTGAACGGGAGTTTTATGTGAAGCAGTTATTGGAATTGATGCCCTCATACTCGTTGATTCAGCAAGTTAAACCGGGTCTTACATCGTGGGGGATGGTAAAGTATGGCTATGCTTCAAATGTTGCGGAAATGCTTGAGCGTCTGCGTTATGATTTGATATATCTTGACAATGTGTCATTAGGCGTGGATATGAAGATTCTGATTTACACATTTAAAACTGTTGTAACAGGTAAAGGAATATGATGACGAAATTGGGAAAAGTGAAATTGCATACATCCAAATGGTTTTATGCCTTGTTGTCTTGGAGGGAAAGACATATAAAGGAGAAAAACTTAATATTGATTCTTGCGTTGATAACAGGTGTGTTATGTGGTTTTGCCGCGTTGATATTCAAATGGCTGATTCACTTTATTGCAAGCACGCTGTTGTTTAATATAGATATAACAAGCGGAAACTACCTCTACTTGCTTTATCCGTTGATTGGTATTGTAATAGTGAGTCTTTATGTCAAATACGTGGTAAAAGACAATATTTCCCACGGTGTGACACGGGTATTATATGCGATATCCCAGAATAAGAGCCGGCTGAAGTCTCACAATTGTTATACAAGTGTTGTCGCGTCATCGATTACTATAGGATTCGGCGGTTCCGTCGGGGCTGAAGGCCCTATTGTAGCCACCGGAGCGGCTATAGGCTCTAATCTTGGACAAGCATTCCGATTGTCGCCAAGATTGCTTATGATATTGGTCGGTTGTGGTGCTGCTGCCGGGATTTCAGGCATTTTCAAGGCTCCGCTTGCCGGGGCTCTGTTTACGCTTGAAGTATTGATGCTTGATCTTACGACGGTTTCTGTGATGCCGTTGCTGATATCGTCAATCACTGCCGCTACGGTGGCATATGTGTTTACCGGATATGAGACTCAATTTTTCTTTGCTCAGAGTGATGTATTTCTTACGGGGCGTATTCCGTATGTCATAGCATTGGGCGTGTTGTGTGGTTTTGCATCATTGTATTTTATCCGTGTGATAAATATGATGGAAGGATTTTATTCCAAAATTAAAAATACATGGGTTAAAGCGTCTATCGGAGGGGCTATTCTTGCTGGTCTCATATTTTTCTTTCCTCCGCTGTATGGGGAAGGATATGAGGTTATCACCGCTATGTTGAACGGTGACCCCGGTGCCGCTGTGGACGGCTCAATCTTTTATGGCGACCGAAACAATGCCTGGTTCATTGTTCTTTATGTCGGGGGGTTGTGTTTGACTAAGGCTTTCGCTACTTCTTCGACAAATGGAGCCGGCGGTGTAGGCGGTACATTTGCTCCATCGTTGTATCTTGGCTGTATGACAGGATTCTTTTTCTCTTATTTCCTGAATCATTTGGGTATTGGGATTGATTTGTCGGTTAAAAATTTTGCATTGCTTGGCATGGGTGGAGTGATGTCGGGGGTTATGCATGCTCCATTGATGGCAATTTTCCTAACTGCCGAACTTACGGGAGGATATAATCTGTTTTTGCCGTTGCTGATAGTTTCCATAATTTCCTATGGGACAATAAAGATTTTTGAACCATATAATATTTATGCAATACGATTAGCTAAACGTGGAGAACTTCTGACTCATCACAAAGACAAGTCGGTACTGCGTCTGCTTAAGATAAATAGTGTGATTGAGGATGATTTTATGAAAGTGACCCCAGAAATGAGTTTGAAGCAGATGGTAGATGTCATATCTCAATCCAATCGTAATCTGTTCCCGGTAGTTGATGAGCAGGGAATGCTTATGGGGGTTGTTTTACTTGACGATATCCGAAATATCATGTTCCGTCCAGACCTGTATAAGAGGATGTTTGTCAGCAAGTTCATGACTGCTCCTCCTGCCAAGATTGAAATCGGTGATACCATGGAGAGTGTGATGAAGACATTTGACAAGACTGGAGCGTGGAATCTGCCGGTTGTAGAAAATGGCAGATACGTTGGTTTTGTTTCAAAGTCTAAGATTTTTAATTCTTATCGCCGTGTGTTAAGGCATTATTCGGAAGATTGATAAAAAACGGAGAGATTTGTTACAAATGGATTTTCGCTGCGTTATAGTGGTGTAGGTCAATAGAAGCAGTGGAAGATAATATCCTGACAAAGACTTTTCAGCAATTGCGGTTGCAGCTTCGGCGTATGGCCGGTTCGATACTCGGCGATGACAACGAAGCTGAGGATGCTCTTCATGACGCTTTTTGCCGCTTATGGACTTCTTATAAGGATATAAACAGCGAGACTGACGCTCGTCGTCTTTCCTACACTCTCGTTTACAATACTTCGATTGATAGTCTTCGCCGGTCAAAAGCTCATGGGGGAAAAAGGTTGAGCTTTTGAATGATATTGAATACGAAAGCGAAGACAAAGGATACGAAGAAGTGTATTCCGAGGTTGTAAAATTGGCGATGAAATGCCTGAATGAAAAGCAACTTGCTGTCTTCCGGCTTCATGACCTTGAAAATCGCGGGTATGCCGAGGTCGCAGAAATCCTGAATATGACACAAGAGAATGTAAGGATGACTCTAAGTCGTGCCCGTAAAATGATAAGAGAATTATATAGACAACAATTATGAAAAAGAATGGACCGCAAATACATGTCGACTCGTTAGATGGGCTACTTTCAGCGATAGACCTTTATTTTGATTGCCGACTTAGCGATGAAGAGGAGCTGATAGTGCGTCGGGCAATATCGACCACAATGATCAAGCATCCTGCAATTGATGAAGCCAAGGCGGTGATGGGGTTGAGGAAACAAATTAAGCGTGTTCCGGATGTTGTAAGAATTGTCGGGATTGCTGCATCTGTTGCATTATTGCTTGTGGGAGCTGTAGGATTATTGTATGCTTCCGCTTATGATGATAATGAATATTGTTATGCATATGTCAACGGTAAAAAAATAACAGATGAGGATGAAGTGATGAAATTGTTTATTGATGATTTCGAGGTGATGTGCAGCGGAGTGCAGGATGCCGACAGTCGGCTTGATAAAATGCTTGATTTTGTTGAGCCGGCAATAGAGGAATATAATTCAGTTAATCCATTAAATATATGAAGGATATGAAACGACTGTTACTAATTGTCATTACAGCGATGATATCTCTGTCGGTCTCGGCGGTGACCGGTCTTCGGATTGATAAGATTTTTGACGGCCAATACCAGAATGATCCTGATGTGACTCTTACATTGATGAGTGGAGAAAACTCATTCCTTAAAAGGAATAAACTTACTACCTTGCAGTTTTTTAAGGCCCCGGCGTCAAAGTATGCCTCTAAAATAGTCCCTCTCATAATTGCTGACGGTGCAAATGCCATTGGAAAGAAAATTAGTTATGAGAACGGAAAACTTCATTATGCATTCTATTCGTTGCCTCCGAAAATAGTAAACCGCAAGGAAGTAAAACGTTATATATGTTATCTTGACGGTCCTAAAAACAGTCTGGAAAGTGTGATGCTTCTATATATGGAAGGTGATATTTTCCCGGAGCAAGCAAACCGGTTGTTTAAATCGATGTAATAAAATTGAATATGAAAAATATATTTCTTACATTGGCACTGATTGCAATGTCGAGTGTCGTTTATAGTGCCGAATACGAGAAAATGGACACATTGCTTAATGCCTCTAAGGCCAAACAAATAGAAATCGCTTCGCAAAACGGCGATTATCGTATCGTGGTTGAGGATGTGGACGGAACCGGCGAACGATTCTGCTACGAAGAAATTTCAGGTATGCAATCTCAATGGCATAATAATAACTCGGTAATTGTTGAGTCTTCATCAGTGACTGATGTTTTGATTTTAGCATCTTCTTCGGCAACAGAGACCGCCATATCGGTATCGTATGTAGAGAAATCCGGAAGACAACGTAAATTCCGCCATTCCGCTAGAAGTTCGGCATTGAATAAATCTATCGGATATTATAGAGGGAAAGAGAGTTTTCTTGACATGGGAGTGACATTGTCAAGAAACGGTAATACGCGATGGTCGGTATTCTCCTCAGGACTTGGTATCGGATGGGTTACACCGGTATCCTCTGATATGAAAATGAATATTTCAATGGGAAAGTCGGTAGAACTGACATGGGCAAATGTTATTGGAGTCAAAGTATCTGGCAGTCGTCATCATGCAAGTCTGGGCATTGGTATTGATTGGCGTAATCTGGTTACTCATGGGAATGGCTATTTTGAGAAAGACGAGTCAGGAAGAATTATTAAGCGTCCATATGATAGTAATGCAAGCGACAAGCGTTCGCGCATCAAAATATTCAGTCTTCAGATGCCATTGCTTTATGGATTTGATTTTGGCAAAGAACGACATTGGGGGTTTACAATTGGACCGGTACTTAATTTTAATACGTCAGCAAGTTTGAAAACATCATGGAGAGAAGGCGACCGAGAATATTCTGTTAAGACCCGCCATATCGGCCAACGTACTGTTACGGTGGATGTCATGGGGGCAATTAATTACAGGCATATCGGGATATATGCTCGTTATGCTCCCATGAATATGTTTAAAGACAATGCAGGTATTAAGTTTGGATGTTTTTCAACAGGATTGATGCTTTTCTTTTGAAAAGTTTAATGTGAAATAGATATAATTACTTTAATGGGGTTGTGACGTAAGTTGCAGCCTCGTTTTCTATTTTGTAACTTTGTATGATTGAAGAGCGTTATTTTGATTGATGTGATTTATAAAAACTGATATAGTTATGTTCCCGCAATTGATTATATTTGATTTCGATGGTACCCTCGCCGATACTACCGCTACAATTTTGGCTACCTATCAGGCTGCAATAAAAGAAGTTGGAGCCGAACCTCGTACTAATGCTGAATGTCAGGCGACAATCGGTCTTCCATTGAAAGAGGGATTCTGGCAACTTTATCCTGGCTATTCAGATGCAGAGATTGAACGGTGTGTATCCACATATCGTGAGATTTTTGTAGTCAATAAGAATCGTCTTATTCCTAAATTGTATCCTGGGGTTATGCCAACGCTTGAAACAATTTATAAACTTGGCATTGAAATGTCGGTGGCTTCGTCCCGCTCCCGTTGGTCGCTGCTTGAATTTTGTGAAGATAACCATATTTCCGGATTTTTTAAACTTATTCTTGGTGCGGATGATGTGACTCATGCAAAACCAAATCCGGAGCCGGTGATGAAAACTCTTGAAATATTGAAAAAGGAATCGACTCAGACCATAGTGGTGGGGGATATGCCGGTTGATATTGCGATGGGAAAAGGAGCCGGATGTATGGCAATAGGAGTGACTTATGGTAACTCTTCAAGGCATGAACTGGCAGTCTCGGGCGCAGGCGGTATAATTGATTGTTTACCCGATTTGTTGGATTATATAAAATGTTGAATCATATAAATAAGAAGACAAGAAAATAGGCAGTGTTGTTGTCATACACTGCCTATTTATAAATTTCAGAAATATTGGACGTTATTTTACTTGGTGTTGATGTAATCTACAATCCATGCTCCGACTTCACGTGTTCCGTAGTGCTTGCCGTTCTCTCCTGTTATATCGGGTGTGCTGACTCCGGCATCAAGAGAGGCGTTAACTGCCTGTCGAATCAAACTGCCCTCTTCTGCAAGTCCGAAATATTCAAAGAGCATGGCAACAGAGAGAATTTGAGCTAATGGATTGGCGATATTAAGCCCTTTGGCTTGCGGCCATGACCCATGGATGGGCTCAAACACAGGCGTGCTTTCTCCCGTAGAAGCCGATGGCAGAAGCCCCATAGAGCCTGAGATTACAGAGCCTTCATCGGTAAGAATATCTCCAAATGTATTTTCAGTGACCATTACGTCAAAAAATTTCGGATCAAGAATCATCTTCATGGCTGCGTTGTCGACAAACATGTAGTCAGTCTTAACTTCGGGATAATCTGACTCCATTTCTTGTGCTACTTTGCGCCACAGACGAGACGAAGCGAGTACGTTGGCTTTGTCCACAACCGTCAGATGTTTGTTGCGTTTAAGTGCATATTCAAATCCGACTTTGAGAATTCGCTCAATCTCTTTACGGGTATAATAGTTGGTGTCATAAGCTATGTCTTCTGACTCGAATTTCTCTCCAAAATACATTCCGCCCGTAAGTTCGCGTATGCATATGAAATTGGCGCCATCGACAATTTCCTTTTTAAGTGGAGACTTGTCGATAAGACATTTGAATGTTTCAACCGGACGTATATTGGCAAAAAGTCCGAGTTGTTTACGCATGGCAAGTAGACCTTGTTCCGGACGGACTTTTGCGTTAGGATCATTGTCAAATTTTGGATCGCCTACGGCTGAAAAAAGAACCGCGTCGCTATCTTTGCATAATTCAAGTGTTTCTTTGGGAAAAGGGTCTCCTGCCTCATCGATAGCCGAGACCCCTACAATGCCATATTTAAACTCGACAGTGTGTCCGAAACGTTTACACACGGCTGCCATTACATCAACTCCTTGAACTGAGATTTCGGGACCGATACCGTCACCGGGCAATACTGCAATTTTAAAATTCATAATTTCTGTCGTTATTGTGTTATTTTTCGCATTTAAGCGTGTTGTTAATTCTCTATGATATTCAGCATTTTGACTGTCGCCTGGATGGCAGCTTCCGTCTGGTCGGCATCGAGACCTCTGGTTTTTATTGAATGTCCATTATAGTCCCACGAAATTGTTGTGTGGACTAATGCGTCAGTGCGTCCTCCCGGAGGAATGTTTACTGCATAATTGGTAAGAACCGGAAATTCTCGGCCCAGTTCGCTATAAATATTTTTGATAGCTTTGACAAATGCGTCATATTGTCCGTCGCCGGCAGCTGTAGCCTGGTATTCGATGCCGTTTATTGATAATTTTACTGTTGCCGACGGTCTGAGCCCTTGCGAAAGGTTTAAAGCATAGTTGATGACTTTTACTTTATCCGGCTGGTTTATGTGCTTGATGACATCCGCTACGATAAATGGCAGGTCTTCTTGTGTCACAAGTTCTTTTTTGTCTCCAAGTTCAATAATACGTTTGGTCACCTTTTGAATATCTTTGTCGGAAAGGACAATCCCCAGTGCTTCAAGATTTTTTTTGATGTTTGCTTTGCCTGATGTTTTTCCTAATGCGTATTCTCGTTCGCGTCCGAATCGTTCAGGCAGCAAATCATTGTAATAAAGATTGTTTTTATTGTCTCCGTCAGCATGTACGCCGGCACATTGAGTGAAAACACTTTCTCCGATGATCGGCTTGTTGGGCGGAATTGTGATTCCAGAAAATGAAGCCACGATTCTGCTCGCTTTGTTGACTTTGCTTTCATCAACTCCAGTCTTACATTGCAATTGATCATGTATTACTGCCAATGCACTTGATAATGTGGCATTTCCGGCTCGTTCCCCAAGCCCGTTGATAGTGGCGTGGATTCCCTTAGCTCCACCTTTGATTGCTGCATACACATTGGCGGTTGCAAGATCATAATCGTTGTGGGCGTGAAAATCAAAATGGAGTGACGGATAGCGAGTTGTCATTTTATGCATGAACGCAAGCGTGTCATATGGATTCAGGATGCCGAGAGTGTCGGGAAGCAAAAAACGCTTAATCGGCAGATTTTTTATAGAATCCATAAGATTAAAAACATATGCCGGCGAATTTTTCATCCCGTTAGACCAATCTTCAAGATAGAGATTGACATCCAGTCCTGCATCCACAGCTCTGATCACTTCTTTATGGATATTTTCAGCATGTTCTTGCGGAGTTTGCTTCAATTGCAGCCGGCAATGTTTTTCAGAACCTTTGGATAAGATATTTATTACTTTGGCGCCTACATTGTTAATCCAGTCGATGGATTTGCCGTTGTCGAGAAATCCGAGGACTTCCATGCGGTGCAGATTTCCTGTTTGTGAAGCCCATTCGCATAATGTTTTTACCGCATCGCGTTCGCCGTCGGATACTCTTGCCGATGCTATTTCTACCCGATGGACTTTTAGCTCATCGAGTAGAAATCTTGCAATTGATAATTTTTCAGAGGCTGAGAATGATACTCCTGAGGTCTGCTCACCATCCCTAAGGGTGGTGTCCATTATTTCTATACGGGTTGTCATTTCGCTGCTTCGTAGGCTTCGATGTCAGCCTTCTTTGAAAGAAGGAACTCAATATCGTCAAGACCTTCGGCGAGACAATGTTTTTTATATGGATTTATTTCAAAATTCTCGCTTTTTCCAGTGGCGAGATTTGTGATTGTCTGCGACTGGAGGTCTACTTTTACTTCAGTCTTTGGATTTTGTGCGATTGAATCGAATAGCTCTGACAGAAAGCCTTCAGTCACCACTACAGGAAGCACAAAATTGTTTAGTTCATTGTTTTTATGGATGTCAGCGAAAAAGCTTGACACAACTACACGGAATCCATAATCTGCAATTGCCCATGCGGCATGTTCTCGGCTTGAGCCTGATCCGAAGTTTTTGCCGGCGACCAGGATACATCCGGAATATGTCGGATCATTCAGTACGAAATCCTTTACCGGATTACCGTCTTTATCATATCTCCAATCACGAAATAGATTTTCGCCGAAGCCCTCGCGTGATGTAGCTTTCAAGAAACGGGCAGGAATTATCTGGTCAGTGTCGACATTCTCCATAGGGAGAGGCACACATGTCGAAGTTATGGTAGTGAATTTTTCTTTCATCGTTCTTTTATTGGGTTGAGTTGCTCTTTTATAATTTGCGAGGATCAGTGAGTTTTCCTGTTATTGCCGATGCGGCTGCGACGAGCGGTCCGGCAAGAATAGTGCGCGCTCCTGGCCCTTGTCGACCCTCAAAATTACGATTGGATGTGGATATGGCAAGTTTGCCAGACGGGATTTTGTCTTCATTCATAGCCAAACATGCCGAGCATCCCGGTTGACGCAGTTCAAATCCGGCTTCGGAGAGAATTTTGTCAATTCCTTCGGCTCTGATTTGTTCGTCTACCATCCATGAGCCTGGAACAAGCCATGCGGTTACGTTGTCGGCTTTCTTTTTGCCCTTTACTATTGATGCAAAAGCCCTGAAATCTTCGATTCTGCCATTCGTGCAACTACCGAGGAAAACATAGTCTATCGGATGTCCTTCGAGTTTCTCGCCTACTGAAAATCCCATATAATCCAATGACTTTTGATAAGATATTTTCCCTGCTTCATCGTTGGGGTCGGGAGCCGGAATGGATTCACTGATTCCGATTCCCATTCCCGGATTGGTTCCAAACGTGACACGTGGCTCGATGTCGGCGGCATCGAAGTTTATTTCTTTGTCAAATATAGCGTCGTCATCGCTTTTTAGCGTCTTCCAATAAGCTACCGATTTGTCCCATTCTTCACCTTTGGGAGCATACTCGCGGCCTTTGACATAAACAAAAGTAGTTTCATCGGGAGCAATCATTCCTCCGCGCGCACCCATTTCGATTGAAAGGTTGCATACGGTCATACGTTCTTCCATAGATAAGTTGCGTATGGTGTCTCCGGCATATTCCACAAAATATCCGGTAGCTCCTCCGGTGGTCATTTTTGAGATTATATATAGAGCGATGTCTTTGGCGGTAACTCCTGGATTAAGTTGTCCCCTGACATTTATTCTCATTGTTTTCGGTTTTGGCTGTAGGATGCACTGAGATGCCAGAACCATCTCTACTTCCGAAGTGCCGATGCCAAATGCGACCGCCCCGAATGCGCCATGAGTAGACGTGTGGCTGTCGCCGCATACGATTGTCTGTCCGGGCAATGTAAGTCCGTTTTCAGGGCCGATTACATGGATAATGCCGTTTTTGCGGTGTCCGAGACCAAACAGGGTGAGTCCGAATTCATTTGCATTGCGTGTAAGGGTTTCGACCTGATTTCTTGATACCGGATCTGCTATCGGTTTTTCCTGATTCAAAGTCGGGATATTATGGTCGGGGGAACATATGGTTTTGTCTTTCCGGAATACTTTTAACCCACGGTTGCGTAATCCGTCGAAAGCCTGAGGACTGGTTACCTCATGGCAATAGTGTCGGTCGATATATAATTGGGTCGGACCGCCGTCTATAAGGTTGACAACGTGTGAATCCCAGATTTTGTCAAACAATGTATTTGCCATTATAAAGGAATTTAATTAGTTGTGGACAAATTTGTTTATTGCGTCAATGAATGCCTCGGCGCTTGCGGCGACAATATCAGTATTTGCTGAAAATCCATAATAGCTGATGCCATCATGCTCGACTGTCATATGCACTTTACCTACGTCGTTGCTTCCCTTGTTTATTGCCTGAATAAGGAATTCTTTCACAAGCATTTTTCTATGAATAATCTGTTTGATTGCCGATATCGCTGCGTCCACCGGACCATTTCCCGAGGCACATGCCTCAAATTTTTCACCGGCAATATCAAGACCGACAGATGCAACTGACTGAATGCCGACACCTGCAGTGACTTGCAGAAAATCAAGTTTGAGTCTATGGGTTGCTTTATGATGTTCGCCGGCAAGCATGAGGATGTCATCGTCATTGATTTCTTTTTTCTTGTCGGCAAGACGAAGGAATCCTTCATATGCTTTATCAAGAGCCTCTTTGGCGAGGTCAATGCCAAGTACATGCAGACGGTGTTTAAGCGCGGCTCTGCCTGAACGGGCGGTCAGTACAATTGAGTTTTCATCGACTCCCACATCTTTCGGATCAATGATTTCATAACTCTCGCGGTTTTTAAGCACACCGTCCTGATGTATTCCAGAACTGTGGGCGAATGCGTTTCGTCCCACGATAGCCTTGTTTGGTTGTACAGGCATATTCATGAGACTTGACACCATACGGCTTATGCCATATATTTTAGTCGTATTTATATTGGTGGTGATGTCAAGCTCACGGTGGGATTTACATATCATCGCCACCTCTTCAAGAGAGGTGTTTCCGGCACGTTCGCCAATACCGTTTATTGTGACTTCGGCTTGTCTGGCTCCGTGCATTATTCCTGACATAGTGTTGGCGGTGGCCATGCCAAGATCGTTATGGCAGTGGGTCGCAATTGTGACGTTGTGGATTCCGTCAACATGTTCCATCAGGTATTGGATTTTATTGCCGAATTCAGAAGGCAGGCAATAGCCTGTAGTGTCAGGAATATTTACGACCGTAGCACCGGCTTTGACTACAGCTTCGACAACACGTGCAAGATATTCATTGTCTGTCCTTCCGGCATCTTCTGCATAAAACTGTACATCTTCGACGAATCTTTTTGCATACTTAACACAGGCGATTGCGCGTTCAAGTATTTCTTCGCGTGAAGAGTTAAACTTGTATTTGATATGATAGTCCGATGTGCCTATACCAGTATGGATACGTTTGCGTTTCGCGTATTTTAGCGCGTCGGCTGCAACACGGATATCGTTTTCTACCGCACGTGTCAAAGCGCATATAGTAGGCCATGTTACCGCCTTGGAGATTTCAACTACTGAATTGAAGTCTCCGGGACTTGAGACCGGAAATCCGGCTTCGATAACATCGACTCCGAGTTCCTCAAGAGCTTTGGCAACCTCAATTTTCTCGACTGTGTTGAGCTGGCAACCGGGTACCTGCTCTCCGTCGCGTAAAGTGGTGTCAAAAATGAATAATCTGTCGCTCATATATGTTGTTTTTTCTCGTTTTTCAGAATAAGTTGCAAAATTAGCATGATTTGGCGACATAATCAAGCGAATTGGCGTTTAATTGTTATATTTTGTAATTATTGGCATGAAACAATTAATAAAATTAAAATATGTAAAACATTTGTGAGTATAAGTTGATCTTGGATTGTTGGATACGTTCAATATAAAAACTTGAGATATCATTGGGCAATATTTTTATAATAAATGGAATTGTATTTAAAATTGAATTCAGACTTAGCTTTTATCTTTGAAAAAATTTATATTACATGAAAAATAGAGTTCTAATATCAGTGATTTTTATGCTGTCGGTTCTGACCGCATTTTCCGCTCAACCGATAAAGGTGGCATGTATAGGGAATAGTATAACATATGGAGTCGGAGTTATCAATAGAGAGAAAGACAGCTATCCGATGATACTTTCGCAGCTTTTAGGTAGAGATTACGAAGTGCGTAATTTCGGGGTAAGCGCTAAGACTATGATTCGTCGTGGAAAATCATATATGAGTGAAAATGCGTTTCAGCAAGCATTGGACTATAATCCCGATGTTCTCATTGTTAAACTTGGAACCAATGATACAAATCCGGTTGTATGGAAGTATAAGAATGATTTTATTGGCGATATGTGTGATTTGGTCAACGATTTCCGAAAGAATAATCCTGCAGTGAAGGTTTATCTATGCTATCCGGTAGCCATTTATACAGCTTCTATGCAATCCAGGGAAAAAGTATTGCAGGAGGAGGTTATCCCTATGATTGCAAAGGCCGCTAAAAAACTTCATGCAGAAATTATAGATCTTCATACTCCTACCGTCGGGATGCCTGAGGGATTTAAAGATGCGTTGCATCCTAATGAAAATGGCGCTAAAATTATAGCTGAAACTATATATACAGCACTTACCGGGGATGAGAAATCGCATGAATTCCAGCCATTCCCGGGGTTTAAGGCTGAATGGAAGGGTTATGACCGATATGATTTCAAATATAAAAATAGAGATGCAGTGGTTGTGGTTCCAAAGAAAGCTCTCGAAGGAAATCCATGGATATGGCGTCCGGCATTTTTCGGAGCATTTGCCAATGCTGATGAAGCGTTGTTGAAAGAAGGATTCCATGTCGTTTATTATAATCTTACTCATGAGTATGGCAATCCCGCGTCTATCAAGGCGGGTACTGATTTTTATAACAGCATGGTGTCCCTGTATGGATTTTCTCCGAAAGTAGCTCTGGAAGGACTGAGCCGAGGGGGATATTATGCTTTGCAATGGGCTGTGGCAAATTCAGATAAAGTAGCTTCGTTGTATCTTGATAATCCGGTATGTGATATCTTTAGCTGGCCAGGTAAAAATCGAGAAAAGGAGTGGTGTGAATTTGTTTCATTGTGGGAATTGGAAAATCCTACACCCGAGTCTTTTAAAGGAAATCCGATCAATCGGTTGGAAAAATTGGTTGAATATCGTGTTCCGATTCTTGCTGTTTGCGGAGATTCCGATAAGACGGTGCCTTTTAATGAAAACATGAAGGTATTGCGTGATGAATATGTGAGACTTGGTGGTTCTGTGAGGTTGATTGTTAAACCGGGTGCTGATCATCATCCTCATGGCCTTGACAATCCAGAGCCGATTGTGGATTTTGTGATGAGTCATACTCCTGAATTTAAATCGTGTCAAAAATATACGATACGAGGCTCGCTTGACAATTCATTGACTAAGTTTGAAAAAGATAAGAAAGCGCGTGTGGCATTCTTTGGCGGGTCAATAACTCATATGAAAGGATGGCGAGACATGATTAAAGAGCAGTTACATCAAAGATTTCCTGATACAGAATTTGACTTTGTAGAGCAGGGATTGCCGTCGGCAGGAACTACTCCGCATGCTTTCCGTATGGCTACTGACGTGCTTGCTTCCGGACCTGTTGACCTTTTGTTTATTGAAGGTGTCGTGAATGATTATGGAAATGGATTTACTCCTGAAGAGCAGGTAAGGGGAATGGAAGGTGTAATCAATCATGCATTAAGAGCCAATCCGTATACAGATATTATAATGTTACACTTTATACATGATGAATTCATTAGTATGTTTGCCAACGGACAGGTGCCGGATGTGATTTTAAATCACGAGCGTGTGGCAAATCATTATTTGGTGCCGTCGATAAGCTGCGCACAGGAGATTTCTGAAAGAATAAACAAAGGCCAGTTCACATGGGAGAAATTTGGAGGAATACATCCTTCTTGGTTTGGACATAAGTTTTATGCCGCTGCAATAAATGATTTGTTTGATAATATGTGGAGTCATCCTTCATGGTCATTGAAAAAGCATCTTATACCTGAATTACTCGATTCGTTCAGTTATGTAGATGGCAAATATCTTGATTTGTCGCAAGTGAAAATAAAAAGCGGATGGACTATCGCTGAATCCTGGCAGCCTGATGACAAAGCTAAAACACGCACCGGTTTCGTCAATGTGCCGATGCTTCACTCAACAACTCCCGGAGCTACGTTTACCGTGCCGTTTACCGGAAGTGCGATAGGTTTGTTCATGGCTTGCGGACCTCGTTCTGGAGTATTGGAATATAAAATTGACAACGCTCCCTATAAGTCAGTAAATACCAATACGAGATGGAGCCATAATCTTTACATCCCCTGGCTACATATTCTTGAAGACGAGCTTGACAGCAGCATCCCTCATAAATTGACATTAAGACTGAAGGATGTCAAACAGCCGACTCAGGCGGTGATAAGGAATATTGTTGTCACGGGAGGTAAATAGAACTACTAAAATGGGCTCGATTATCGGGCCCATTTTAGTAGTTCTTTAAATGTAATTTTTCTCCCATACATCAATATACCGGTTCTATAGATACGTGCGGCAAAGAAAGTAAGCAACAATGCGGTCGCATAGAGTAGTAGAATGCTGGTTGCGATTTCCCACGCCGGGACATCATAAGGCAGACGTATCATCATAACAATCGGAGATGTGAATGGAATAAATGAACATATAACGCCAAGTGTGCCGTCGGGATCTTGCATACATCCTTCTCCTATCAATAGTGCGAGGATAATAATCATCATTATCGGCGTCATAAACTGGTTGGCATCACTCTGCTGGTCGACTGCCGATCCGAATCCGGCGAAAAGTGAAGCATAGAGGAGATAGCCGCCGATAAAATATAGCACGAAGATAACGAGAATCTTGGCCCAGTCTACGCCAAGAATCGCCTGAACGATTTCTTCGCCTTCTGATATTGGCAATTGTGACATTTCTCCTTGAAGTTGGGCGGTGGCATCCGGTGCCGGCGCGGAAATGCCGATAATTGAGAGGGTGAATAACCCGATACCTATGAATAACGCCCACACCGCGATTTGAGTAAGTCCTACTAACGCTATGCTGACTATTTTCCCCAACATCAATTCGAGAGGACGGCATGAACTTACGATTACTTCCACTATTCGGTTAGTTTTGTCTTCCACGACCGAACTCATAATCATTGCGCCGTACATTAGCACGAATATGTAAGTAAGCATGGCGAGTCCCATGCCGATAATCATGGACAAAGTGCTTGATGATAAACTTTCGCCATCGTCATTCCATGTGTGGCTTTTTACAGATACGGAAATCTGGCTTTTCTCTATAATGTCGGCAAGACCCGGGATGTCGTAAGAACTGATTTTTGCATCGGAAAGGCTTTTATTCAGCACGTCTTCAATCTCGTTGTTCAACGACATTTTTACCGGATTGTCCGAGTAAATATTCACTTGGTGTGTGGCTTCTACATTGGCCGGGATTACTAATATGGCATATATCTCTTTCGCCTCTTCATAGTGTTGTTTGATTTTCTCGGCAGGAATGCCCTCAAGCACCTGAAATGTATAATCGTCGGTGTTTTTGAAGTTCTTGCCGTATTTGTTCGACATGTCTACGATTGATATTAATCTTGCGTCGGAGCTGTTCACGTCCATTAAAAATGTTGGAACCAGCATTAAGCCTATCATTAGGATTGGAGCGAGAAGAGTAACTACGATGAAAGATTTTTTTGCTACAATCGCTTTGTATTCCCGCTGGATGATGAGAAAAAACCTATTTCTGTTCATTTGAAGATGTAACTGTTTCGATAAAAATTTCGTGCATTGAAGGAAGTATTTCCTCAAACCCTATAAGATTATAATTCTCATTAAGGGTATTGATTGCATGTCGTATTTCAATTCCGGGATTGAGACGTATAGTGGCGTTGCAACCTCCGAGTTGATGTGTATTAAATGATTCTATTGCATAGATGCCTTCGTTAGGGGTAAGGATTGGCTCTGCGATATGGATTCGATACAAATGTTTGGCAAATTGACGGCGTATCTCGTTAACATTACCTTGTAATACAACTTTTGAATGATTAATTAGAGAAAATTTATCGCAGATTTCTTCCACTGATGCCATATTATGGGTTGAAAAGAGGATTGTGGCTCCATCCCGGTTGAGACGAAGGATTTCTTGTTTGATTTGTTCTGTATTTACAGGGTCAAAGCCAGAGAACGGTTCGTCAAATATCAATAATTTAGGACGATGGACTACGGTGGAGATGAACTGTACTTTCTGAGCCATGCCTTTTGACAATGCTTCGATTTTTTTATTGCTCCATTCTGAAAGTCCCATACGTTCAAGCCATTCTTCCGCTGATTTATGGGCATCCTCCTTCGACATTCCTTTTATTCGTCCGAGAAAAACTATGTGGTCCAATACTTTCATTTTTTTATAAAGACCACGCTCTTCGGGAAGATATCCTATGTGCATGACATCTTCCTGAGTCATCGGCTTGCCGTTAAGCAACACATCCCCTGAATCAGGACGTGTTATCTGGTTGAGGATTCTTATAAGAGATGTCTTGCCGGCTCCGTTAGGTCCAAGCAGTCCATAGACGCATCCCTCTTCAATATTAAGATTTACGTGATCAAGAGCCCTGTGTCCTGAATAGTCTTTGACCACGTCATTGACAGTGATAATATCCATTTTTAAAATATGATGTTTAATATTGGGATTTTGTCGTGAGATGCAGGCATGTCCAATTGTCGCAGACAGTGTGGCCGACTTCCTCCAATCCGTATTTTCTCGCTTCGGTCATTATCACTGGGATATCATTTTCGTAAAAACCGCTGAGGAGCATAGTCCCTCCGGAATTGAGTCGTGCCGAATATTTATTAAGATCGGCTGTAATGATATTGCGATTGATGTTTGCTATGAAAATATCAGCCGGGTTTATTTTGTCAAGTGCCGACGCGTCTCCGAGAATGACATTTATTTCAGGATGATTATTTATTTTTACGTTTTCAATAGCGTTGACATGAGCGAAAGAGTCGATTTCGATTGCGCTTACCGACGATGCTCCGCGCATAGCAGCGAGAATTGCAAGAATTCCTGTCCCTGTTCCCATGTCAATGACTGATTTGTCTTCAATCGGCAGATGCAAAAGTTGGCGGATTATAAGGGATGTGGTTTGATGATGACCGGTGCCGAATGCCATTTTAGGATCAATCACGATGTCATATGGCATCTTGGGAATATCTTTGTGAAATGAGCTGTGGATTACGCATTGATCATCCACTACAATAGGCTGGAAATAATTTTTTTCCCATTCTGAATTCCAGTCGCGGCCTTCTACAATCGACCATTTGACATCAATTACGGCCTCCATCGGAAAGTCATTAATGACATCTTTGAATATTTCCGAATCAAACAGCTCTTTTTTTATATAAGCGGTCAATCCTGTTTCATCAGGAACGAAACTTTCGTACTCCTTTTCACATAGTAATGCAGCCAGCAAATCGGTTGCTGTTTCATTGCAGGGAGCAATTTCAAATCTTGCTTCAACGTAATCGTTCATTGATTATTATTTTTTCCATTAGTCGCACAAAGATACAATAAAGTTGCATATCAATGATAAAATCGCAGGATATGTCGTTAAAATAACTCTTGTGGATATTATCAGTTTGTCGGGATTGGGTGAAATATATTATATTTGCGTGTATGAAACGATTTGGTTTAATAATATTGTTTTGGTTAGTCTGTGCATTTTTTGCCGATGCATGCACTTCCGCGATCGTAAGTGGTCGGCTGACAGATGGAGGCTTTCCAATGCTCTGGAAAAATAGGGATACTGATTTTGAAGATAATTTTGTGGCAAAAGTGCTTGCCGAGACTCCGGGTGAGTTTGATTATGTTGCATTGTTTAATGCCGGCGATTCGCTTCTTGCCGATGCTTGGATAGGTGTGAATGAATCCGGTTTTGCAATAATGAACACCGCTTCATATAATCTTGTGCCTGACACTGCCGTATATAAAGATCAAGAGGGCGCACTCATGACGATTGCATTGAAACGATGTGAAAGTGTGGCTGATTTTGAACGGTTGCTTTGTGATTTGCCAAAGCCGCTTGGCGTTCAGGCTAATTTCGGCGTGATTGACAGATACGGTGATGGCGCATATTATGAGACGGATGACTATTCCTTTAGAAAATATATGTTGAGTGATGAGACTTCGGGCATAATGATAAGAACCAATTATTCTTATTCGGGCGATGTTGATGCGGGATTTGGATATATACGTGAAAATAATGCGAAATATTTATTGCGTCATTATTTGGTTGCAGGAAATAAACTTACAACCGATGTTTTCACCGATGGGTTGTCTCGAAGCTTTTATCATTCATTAATTGGAAAAGATGCTCTTATGGATGCAGGTGAATGGATTATTGACCAGGATTTTATTCCGCGCCGTTCGACAAGCGCGTCTGTAGCGATAGGTTTTGATAAAAATGGCGCTCCTGTGATGTGGACTGTTTTAGGATATCCGCCATGCTCTTATACCAGAGTCGTCACTATTGATAATATTCCTGAAGATATGCTTCCAAATCCACTGACATGGCATAGTCCGTTCTGCGATGAGGTGAATCTTCGTAAATCAGAAGTGTTTCCAATAAAACGCGGAAGCGGAAGCCATTATATAAATGTCCCCCGCTTGCGTTATTATAACGAGATGTTTCGTCGCAAAAGTTACGAAACTGCTTATCCGAAATGATTATTTTATTGTCGGCATAACCTCTTCGATTGATTCAACCAGTTGGTCTTCGGTCATAAATCCGACATTTCTATCGATTGTTCCTTCCTTGCTTACGATAAGCACGGTAGGTATTGAACCTACACCGTACTCTTTGGCAATACCTGGACAAGAGTCGACATTGACCGAAATGAATCGAACCTTTCCTTTGTATTTTTTAGCCACTTTATGAAATATCGGTGAGAATTCTTTACATGGCGGGCACCAATCGGCCCAAAAATCCACTACTATAGGCTCTTTTTGCGGGACACCGAAAGCGATTGTGTCATGAGGAGCGAGCACTATCGGCTCGCCTTGAGCGAATGACACGTCCCAAGAACTTTGTGCTGCTCCCTGTTTTTCTGAAGATGAGCTGCATGCCGTAATCAACAAAACGGCGGCGATTGCCAGAAATGAAATTAAGTGTTTCATAATTTGATTTTATTCCAAGTTTTTTCTGACACGTATGCCAAAAATAGCACAAGGTGTTTTCGATAGTGAAAACACCTTGTTAATACTATAAGTTCATGCAATCGTAATTTAGAGACACGAAGCGAGAGCTGCGTTGGTTTTACGAACGGCAGCGGCACTCTTTGAGAATAGTTCTTTCTCTGCGTCATTGAGTTTGATATCGACAATCTTTTCGATACCGTTACGACCGATTAAGCAAGGAACACCGATGCATATGTCTGATTCGCCATATTCTCCTTCGACAAGAGCTGAGCATGGAATAATGCGTTTTTGGTCGTGGATAATTGCTGCTACAACTGATGCCGATGCGGCACCAGGCGCATACCATGCCGAAGTGCCGAGTAATTTGGTGAGAGTCGCGCCGCCTACCATTGTGTCGGCTGCGACTTTATCAAGAGTCTCCTTGTCAAGAAGCTCGCTTACGGGAATTCCGCGATATACGGCGTAACGAGTCAATGGAATCATGGTTGTGTCTCCGTGGCCGCCTATAACCATACCGTCAACTTCATTAGGATTGGCATTGAGAGCGACACTTAAGAAATATTTGAAACGGGAACTGTCAAGAGCTCCACCCATACCTATAATACGATTTTTTGAGATTCCGGCCGTTTTATGGATGAGATAAGTCATTGTATCCATAGGATTGGATACGCATACGATAATCGCATCAGGAGAATATTTTAGTACGTTGTCGGTAACGGATTTAACGATTCCGGCATTAACTCCGATAAGTTCTTCACGAGTCATCCCTGGCTTGCGGGGAATACCCGAAGTGATAACAACGACATCAGAATTTTTTGTTTTCTCATAATCGTTGGTAACACCAGCCATATGAGTGTTTATTGTAAGCAAATTCGCAGTCTGCATGATATCCATAGTCTTGCCCTCTGCGAGACCCTCTTTGATATCAATTAGTACTACTTCATCTGCGATATTGTTAGTAACCAACACATTAGCGCAGGTTGCACCTACGTTTCCTGCTCCTACAACTGTAACCTTTGACATAATTGTAATATTAAAAACCTAAAAACATATTTTCTACAACGCAAAATTAATGAAAAATTTCCGTAATTTATTCTGTTAAAATAAATTTTTTTAAATTTAAACAATTGAGGACGGTGTATTGAAGGCTTTATTTTGCATAAAATCTTGATAATCAATGTCTATAACTGATAATCAGTTGCCGTAGAATTCTTATCACCGGTACCGCGAGTATAAGTAACATCACTGCTGATAAAATTAAAATAATTCCAATAATAGTCATGGCGTTCAGTTGTTCGTTGAATATAACAACGCCTATCATCAATCCGGTTAAAGGTTCAAGCGCACCTAAAATTGCTGTTGCTGTCGAGCCGATATCGTGTATTGCTACTGCCATTGTCAAAATAGAAAGTATGGTAGGAAATAACGCAAGGCCTATAACGCAATACCATGCCAGAGGAGTTGCAATGGGATAGGGGCCTCCGTCATGAATTAGAATTGTAAGATATAAAATGAGTCCGAAAAATATTGAATAAAATGTAAGAGTTGCTGATGGCAGATTACGGATAGAACTGCGATTGATCGCTACCATATATATAGCGTATGAAAGAGCGCTCATTACTACGCATGTCACTCCGGTTATATTGAGCGCTCCACCCTCTTTACCGCCTCCAAAATATAGCAATGTGACACCCCCGAGGGCGAGCAATATTGACAATGAGGTTATTGCCGACAGACGTTCTTTAAAAAAGATACGATTTATCAATGCTACCATTACCGGATACATAAACAATAAAGTGGATGCTATTCCGACATCAATATAGCGGTAACTTTCAAAAAGTAATAATGACGAGCAAGAAAACAGCAATCCATAAAGAATCATCTGAGGAATCTGTTTTCGTTGGAGCTTAAAGTTCTTATGCGTAGCTATCATTATCAATCCAAGAATGATTACAGCAAATATGTATCTGTAAAACAGCATCGAATATGAAGTCATTCCTATGGCAAACAGCGGTATTGCCATGAGCGGATTCAGCCCGTAGCTGCATGAAGCCACGGCGCCTGCGATATAACCTCTTGTCTTTTGTGATAACATAAATGCAAAATTACGATATTTTGTCAGATATATGAAAATTTAAAATAATCGTTCAATAATTGGCTAATGGCGGAAATTTTGATTAATGTGATTTTAATGTCTCAATCATAACATATGGAGTAATGGTTGGTTTAGCAGTGATAATGGTTGTCTGTATTATGGTTGGATGCGGTAATTTTGTAATGTGAAAAATATTCTCGAAAGAAATTGCTAATTTTGTAACGAAAACATAAATGTGCTATGGAATTGATTAAGGATGCTGAATTTGGAGGAGAACGTCCTCTTTTTGCTTCTCAAGACATTAAACTGGAAAATGTGACTATTCATGCCGGAGAATCGGCTCTTAAAGAATGTAGCAATGTGGAGGTTGAAAATTGCCGTTTTGAAGGTAAGTATCCATTTTGGCATGTCGACGGATTTAAGATAAATAACAGCTTGTTTACGGAAGGGGCTCGAGCTGCGTTGTGGTACTCAAAAGACTTAGTTATGACTGATACTGTAGTTAATGCTCCAAAGATGTTTCGTGAAATGGATGGCATTAAATTGGAGAATGTGAAGATTCCTGATGCGCAGGAGACTTTGTGGCATTGCCGTAATGTGGAATTGAAGAATGTTGAGGTCGCCAATGCCGACTATCTTTTCATGCATACCGATAATATCAAGATAGACAATTATCGTCAGAACGGGAATTATTCTTTCCAATATTGTCATAATGTTGAAATACGTAATGCGGTGATAAATTCAAAGGATGCATTTTGGAATACAGAGAATGTGACCGTATATGATTCGGAATTAAATGGTGAATATCTTGGCTGGCATTCTCGTAATCTTCGTCTTGTAAATTGTAAGATTTCGGGTACTCAGCCTCTTTGCTATGCTCATAATCTTGTGATGGAGAATTGCATTATGGCAGAAGATTGTGATTTGGCATTTGAGGAAAGTGAGCTACGGGCTGAAATCAACAGTGTGGTTACAAGCGTTAAAAATCCCACTACGGGTGACATCAGAGCAAAAGGTTATGGTGAAATCATACTGGATGAAAATATCAAATCGCCGGCTGATTGTAAAATCGAGATAATTTAATTCAGATATGTCATTGTTTGATGAAATAGTGCCGCGACGTTATACGGGTTCATATAAATGGGATTCGTCAGTTGATTCGGAGGTTATCCCATTATGGGTGGCTGATATGGACTTTCGAGCCGCTCCTGTAATATTGGAAGCTCTATATCATAGGGTGGAGCATGGCATATTTGGCTATACGCTTGTCGACGATTGTTATTATGACGCGTTGACAAATTGGTTTAAGAATCGCCACGGTTATGAGATAGGCAGAGAGAATGTGATTTACACGTCCGGAGTTGTCCCGGCAATATCGGCTATTCTGAAAGGGATTACATCTCCTGGCGACGGAGTCATAGTCCAGGCTCCGGTGTATAATTGTTTTTTCTCCTCAATACGAAACAACGGGTGTCGTGTTGTTGAGAATCCGTTAACGCGTGTTGAATTGTCCGATAGTGGATTCACGTATAAAATGGATTTGAACGGACTTGAGAATCTGGCGGCCAGGAAAGATGTGACGGTTATGCTGTTATGTAACCCTCATAACCCGGCAGGGCGTGCATGGACACGGGAAGAACTGACCGCTGTCGCTGAAATCTGTCACCGTCACGGAGTAAAGGTTGTTAGTGATGAAATTCATTGTGAATTGACAATGCCTGGAGTTGATTATGTGCCTTATGGTAATATTGACAAGGATGCGATTGTGTGTCTGTCTCCTTCAAAAGGATTTAATATTGCGGGACTCCAGATAGCCAACATAGTCTGTCCCGGTAAGGAAATCAGGACGTTGGTTGACAAAGCGATAAACATCAATGAAGTATGTGATGTCAATCCATTTGGTATTACTGCTCTTAAAGCGGCTTATACTGAAGCCGGGGCGCGTTGGCTTGATGGCCTGCGTGAATACTTGTGGCAAAATTATCTATTTGCCCGTGATTTTATTTCAGCGCGACTTTCGGGTTGCCCAATAGCCAAACTTGAAGCCACCTACCTTTTATGGCTTGATGTTTCGTCTTTCGGGATTCCATCTGAGGATTTAGTGATGCGCTTGAAAACCGACGCAAAAGTTTGGGTCAATTGTGGCGATATGTATGGTGCTGATGGTTATATCCGTGTGAATATCGCTTGTCCGAGACAGCTGCTTGCTGAAGGACTTAAGCGACTAACGACATATCTTGTGCGGATAAGATTATAATATATTGGAGAGTATGTTGACGCTGATTCAATCCGGAAAACCGGTGTCATTCAAACAACGGCTTATATTGACGGCCCAGTTGTCGTGGCCGGCGATAATGGCCCAATTGTCGAGCATACTCATGCAATATATTGATGCGGCTATGGTGGGTCGCCTTGGTGCTGATGACAGTGCTGCTGTAGGACTTGTGTCGACCAGTTTGTGGTTGTTCTGGGGAATCTGTTCGGCTGCTACCGTCGGCTTTTCAGTTCAAGTGGCTCATCGTATGGGTGGCGCGGACTATAAACGGGCAAGGGAGATTTTTAGACAGGGGATAACAGCTTCGTTCATTTTTGGTTTATGCATGGCGATTATAGGAGCCGCGATCTCCGCTTCGTTGCCTGTATGGCTGGGCGGATTTGAGCCGGTAAATGGCAAAGCGTCGCTATATTTTATGGTGTTTGTGCTTGCATTGCCGTTGTTGACTTTGAATTATCTCGGTTCGGCGATGTTGCGCGCTTCGGGAAATATGAAAGTTCCGGGCGGATTGAACGTAATGATGTGTCTGCTTGATGTGATATTTAATTTCTTTTTAATATTCCCGTCCCGAGAAGTGGTTATAATGAATGGCATGTTTTATATTCCCGGAGCCGGCCTTGGGGTGCTTGGGGCTGCCTTGGGGACTGTTGGGGCGGAAATGGTGACAGCCGGAGCGATTATGTGGTATGCATGTTTCAGGCAACGCGGTCTCGCAATATTCGGATGTCATTGCGAATATGAAGAGAATCGAAGCATAAGGCGATTTGTGCCTACTCGTAATGTTATTCGTAATGCATTGAAAGTTTCAGCTCCTATGACTCTTGAACATGGAGTAATCTGCGGCGCGCAAATAATGGTTACTGTCATTGTCGCTCCGTTGGGAGTTATGGCTATTGCCGCCAATGCATTCGCTGTTACGGCGGAAGCATTATGTTATATGCCGGGATATGGTATTTCAGATGCTGCGACGACGCTTGTGGGGCAAAGTTATGGGGCGAAGCGTAAAGATTTGGCACGTCAGTTCGGTTATCTTACTGTCGGACTTGGAATGGCGGTAATGACTGTAATGGGTATAATATTGTGGATTGGCGCTCCAACTGTTATGGACTTATTGTCACCGGTTAAAGACATACAGGAACTCGGAGTGTCGGCTCTTCGCATAGAGGCATGGGCTGAACCTATGTTTGCTGCATCGATAGTAGCTTATGGCGTTATGGTTGGAGTGGGAGACACTCTTGTGCCGGCAATTATGAACTTTTCAAGTATATGGCTTGTGCGATTGCCTATAGCGGCATTGCTTGCTCCATCGATGGGGCTTGACGGGGTATGGCTCGCCATGTGCATAGAACTTTGCTTCAGAGGCGCAATATTTTTATTCAGGTTGATAAAGGGGACATGGCTTAAACATGGACTTGCTGAATCTGAGGCCCTGTGATTGACAATGAGTCATAGGGAAATTTAAATTTGCTTGGGAAAAAGCATCGTTTAGACGGAAAAATGTAGTAATTTTGTGGAGAATCCAAACAATAACCTTGGCTCCATGAATGAAGACAGTTTAAGCCAATTGTATTTAAAAGATACGGCATTTCAGAATTTGATGCAACGTCGTATTTTTAACGTTCTGCTTGTCGCGTCGCCCTATGATGCTTTTATGATGGAAGAAGACGGGCGAGTTGAAGAACAGCTTTATTTTGAATATGTAGCGTTGAATCTTAGTTCTCCTCCGCGAGTTACACGTGTGTCTAACACCACGGAAGCACTTGCCGAACTTCAGCGGAAGGATTTTGACTTGATAATAATGATGCCGGGAGTGGATGTGAGTGAGACATTCAGTGGAGCGAAGCTTATAAAAGGAATTACTCCAAAGACTCCGATTGTTGTTCTCACGCCATTCTCGAAGGAAGTTTCCCGTCGATTGGCAAAAGAAGATTTTTCTTCAGTTGATTATGTGTTCAGTTGGCTTGGAAATGTCGATTTGTTATTGGCGATTATCAAGTTGCTGGAAGATAAAATGAATGCCGATTCCGATATCAATGAAGTCGGGGTGCAGGCGATTATGCTCGTTGAGGATTCGGTGAGATTTTATTCGTCGGTTTTGCCGACTCTCTATAAATTCCTTTTGAAACAGTCTTTGATATTTTCGACTGAGGCGTTAAACGAGCATGAGCAGATGTTGCGTATGAGGGGGCGTCCAAAAGTCATGCTTGCTCGCGATTATGAGGAAGCAGTAGAGCTGTATGAACGTTATGGGAAAAATATGCTTGGTGTGATCAGCGACATTTCGTTCAAAAGAAATGGAGAGAAAGATAAATCTGCGGGATTGGAACTTGCAAAATATCTTCGTGAGCAAGATCCGTATTTGCCTGTAATTCTTGAATCTTCAGAAATTGACAACGAATCAAAAGTTAAGGAGCTAGGAGTCGGTTGGATTGATAAGAACAGTAAGAAATTTCCGGTCGATCTTGGCAATGCGATTATGCGGGATTTCGGATTCGGGGATTTTGTGATACGTGACCCTGAGTCCGGAGAAGAGCTCCTTAGAATTCATGACTTGAAAGATTTGCAACGCCATATATTTGACATCCCGGCCAAATCTCTGCTCTATCATGCCTCTTACAATGATATTTCACGATGGCTTTATTCGAGAGCGTTGTTCCCGATTGCCGAAGTTGTCAAGATGCATAGGTTCAACAATATTGCCGAAGCTCCTGCCGTAAGGCAGCTTTTCTTTGATCTGATTGTTAAATACAGGAAGATGAAGAATAGAGGAGTGGTAGCCATATTCCGTAAAGACAGATTTGACCATTACAGCAATTTCGCTCGTATCGGACAAGGCTCTCTTGGAGGAAAAGGGCGTGGCCTTGCTTTTATTGACTCGATTATCAAGAAAAATCCTATATGCGATAATTTTGACGGAGTGACACTCACGATTCCACGTACAGTGGTGATCTGTACGGATATTTTTGATGAGTTTATGGAAACCAATAATCTTTATCCTGTCGCGTTGTCAGATCAAAGTGATGATGTCATACTCAAATATTTCCTTCAGGCAAGGCTCCCTGAGAAACTTATCGAGGATTTTTTCGCTCTTTTTGAAGTTGTTGACCGTCCGTTGGCCATAAGAAGTTCGAGCCTTTTGGAAGACAGCCATTACCAGCCTTTTGCAGGAATATATTCAACTTATATGATCCCTCATGTCAATGACAAGTATGAAATGCTTGAATTGTTGAGCGATGCTATTAAGAGTGTATACGCCTCTGTATTTTATGCCGACAGCAAGGCTTATATGACGGCGACAAGCAATGTCATTGATCAGGAAAAAATGGCTGTGATTATTCAGGAAGTTGTTGGTGAGCAGGTAGGGGATTATTATTTCCCGTCATTCTCAGGAGTTGGAAGGTCGTTGAATTATTATCCGATTAATGATGAAATTCCGGAGGATGGCGTTGTGGAAACTGCCGTTGGTCTTGGTAAATATATCGTTGATGGAGGCTTGAGTCTTAGATTTTCACCTAAGCATGCCGACAAAGTGTTGCAGACATCGACTCTTGATTTGGCGTTGCGTGATACTCAGACTAGGTTTTATGCACTTGATATGAGAAATGATCCGGACACGACATTTAAAGTTGATGACGGATTCAATATTGCAAAACTGCGCATTCAGGATGTTGCTAAAACCGGAGCTTTGCGTTATATGGTATCGACATATGATTTCCGTGACCAGATAATCCGTGATTGTGACGAAGGAGACGGAAGGCGTGTTGTTACATTTGCCAATATCCTTCAGCACGATGTGTTCCCGTTGGCTAAGATTACTGATTTCATGCTTACAAAAGGGCAAGAAGAAATGGGGCGTCCTGTTGAAATAGAATTTGCTGGAATGCTTAATATCAATGATAAAGGGAAGGGGACTATATATTGGTTGCAGATTCGTCCTATCGTTGAAAAGAAGGATATTGTAGATGAGAGTATCCTGGGATTGCCTGATGAAAAAGTCCTTTTAAGGAGCAATACGGCTCTTGGACATGGAAACATTGAAAATGTGGATACGGTGGTTTATGTGAGACCTGAAAATTTCTCATCATCAAATAATTCCTTAATTGCGCGTGAAATTGAGAAAATAAATCGTAACTTTACAGAGCATAACGAAGGCTATGTGCTTATTGGTTCCGGACGTTGGGGCTCAAGCGATACTGCACTTGGGATTCCGGTTAAATGGCCTCATATTTCATCGGCACGTCTTATTGTGGAATCATCGCTGAGCAATTACAGGATTGAACCGAGTCAAGGAACTCATTTCTTCCAAAATCTAACATCATTCGGAGTCGGTTATTTTACGATTGATACCTCGTCTAATAATGGTATTTATGACGTGGAATTTCTGAATTCGCGTCCCGCTATATATGAAAGCGAGTTTTTGAGAATTGTTAAATTTGATTCTCCTCTCACAATCGGAATAAACGGACGTAAAAGCTCAGGAGTAGTAGTTAAGCCTGAAATAAAATGAAACTAACGATAAAAGTTAATTAAGTATGTCGTTTTTTAAATCCCTGGCTCATGCCTTTGGTTTTGGCAATGAAGATGACGGTGTCGAAGAAAATGTTGTGAACATGATTCCCGATGACAGCCAAAGTTGTTCTTGTGAGTGGGAAGTGCCATGTAATGAGCATGACAAAGATTCTCAATGCGAGACCGGCGATGGTTTTCCGACAGAACTTTTTGATAGCGTGCTGGAAATATTCAATAACACTCAACCGGATTTTATAAGGGAATGTATTGACAAAGACGCTCAACGCAGGTATTTGTATGGAGTACTTGGAAATTCATTTAGAACTTCTGTTGACAAGTGTCGGGATCATATTGAGAAAGAGGTTGCGGCCAAAATGTCGGCAGAGCGGGATAAGCTTGTAGATGAGATTGCCAGACTAAAAAATAAACTTGAGTCAATAGAAGGACATGAAATACAGCTTAATGAGGCAAAACTAAGTGCAAACCGTCAGAAAAGAGCTTTGTCTGACAAGATTAATACGTTGGAGCAGCAGGTGCTTTCGTTGGAAGCGGAAAAAGAGCAATATAAACTTGAAATAAGCAGTCTGCTAAATAAAATAGAGAATCCTGGAGTGTCTGAGGCTAATGAAGATGGCGGTAGTCAATCGGAAGCTGCGGAGCTTAAGACGAAACTTAACCAATCCAATTTTGTTGCAGAACAATTGCGTCAGGAGGTTGATAAGCTGAAGAAAGAACTGCTTGAAACATCGGAATTGTATAAGTCTCGCATGGCGATGAGTGATAAAATGTTAAGCGATATCCGTAATACAAATCGTAATTCCGCTAAAGAGCTTGAGGATGTTAAATCGGAAAATGCCTTATTGCAAGAAAAATATAACAAGGCAATTGCAGATGTTGAAAGATTGGGCTCCGAACTTCAGGATGCACGTTCGACATTGGAAACTGCCGATGAGGTGATGGCTAAAATGGCTCAATTCGATTCTGTTTTGAAGAAACGCGATGAAAAGCTTCAGAAAATGAAAGAAGAGAATGATGACCTATTATCAAAAGTCTCGAGTCTGGAAGCGGATAATAAACGTCTTGCCGCTGATTTGGAAACGAATGTGTTGGAGCGTGCTTCTTCAGAAAATGAATTAAGGCAGACAATTGAAGAATTATCCAAGAAACCGGCAGCTTCTACTCTTGAAAAACCTCGCCGAAAACGAAAATCAACACCTAAGATTTCTGCGATTGATGAGACCATTGACAGTACTGAATGGTTGGTCTCCACTCCCCCGGAAAATACTCCGAAAGTGACTCCTGCTGTTTCAGACTCTGATTTTGGTTATCAGGAACCTCCCAAGAAATCGCATCCGGCAAACGATGCTCAGATGTCTTTGTTTTAAATAAAAATGTTTTTACATATGAATATGAAATCAATTTATTTTGCAACGATATTTTCTGTCTCTGTATTGTCATTGTCAGCTGCTCCGGCTTCTGTCGATGAATTGAAATCATATGTGTATCCTGAAAATGCTCCAAAGTCACCTGTGTCGATGACTTATCTTGCAGATGGAAAGACATTTGCTGCATTGTCGGAAGATGGAACGAAAATAATAAAATATGATATAAAGAGTGGTGATGAATTGGGCGTTGTGCTTGATGTTAACAGCGCTCGCGATTGTAATCTTAAATCGATAAAGGCGTTTAAATTCAGTCCTGATGAATCCCATATATTGGTATATGAACATTCCTCCCCTATATATAGGCGTTCATTTATGGCGTCATATTATATATATGAAGTGCGTCATGAAAGAATGCGTCCTTTGAGTATTGAACATGTAGTTCAACGAGCGCCCGTATGGTCGCCTGACGGGCGTATGATTGCATTTGTCGCAGATAATAATATCTATATTCATAAATTGGACTATGGGACAGAGATTGCGGTGACTAAAGATGGAGAAAACAATAAGATAATAAATGGAGTTCCTGATTGGGTATATGAAGAGGAATTTGATACGACCAATTCGATGGCATGGGCTCCTGATAATATGACTTTATGTTACATACGCTATGATGAGCGCAATGTTCCATTATATTCTTTCCCGCTTTATCAAGGAACTTGTAATCCTAATAACCAATATGCGTTGTATCCGGGGAATTATTCGTATAAATATCCGGTGGCAGGCGAACCCAATTCCGTCGTTTCGGTTTTGAGCTATGACATAGATAACCGTAAGACAAAAGAAATAACATTTTCCGATAATAATATTGAGTATATTCCACGAATTGAATATGCCGGTTCTCCGGAACGATTGATTGTTACGACTCTTAATCGTTCTCAGAATCGCATGGAGTTATATGTTGCCAATCCTAAATCAACAGTCACAAAATCTCTGTATGTGGATGAAATGTCTGATGGTTGGCTTGATCCGTCTGCTTGGGAGAATATTAAATTCTATGATGATTTTTTTGTGATAAATTCTGAGAAGTCTGGGTTTAATCATCTATATCAATATAGTTATTCCGGAACGCAGATGCGTCAGATTACTATGGGAGATTATGATGTGACAGCATATTATGGATATGATAAAGTAAAAAATCTGTTTTATTGTCAGACGACCCAATCAAGCCCGCTTGACAGAACAATGGTATATGTCGATGCAAAAGGCAAATCAAGCGTGATTGGTAATCTTAAGGGGACTACCGGAGCTGTGTTCTCGCCTGATATGGCATATTTTACAATGTCATACAGCAATGTGACTACTCCTCCTGTTTATACGTTATGCTCGGCATCTGGAAAAGCGATAAGAATTCTGGAAAATAACGCAGAATTGCGTGAACGCTGCTCTTTTTATCCTGAAAAAGAGTTTTTTACGTTGAATTCTGATGGAAATGTTCTTAATGGGTCTGTGCTAAAGCCTGTTGATTTTAATCCGTCAAAGCAATATCCGGTAATAATGTCTCAGTATAGCGGACCCGGATCTCAGGAAGTGTTAAACAGATGGCGATTGGATTGGGATTATTATTATGTAACGCAAGGATATATAATCATAAGTGTGGACGGGAGAGGAACCGGCGGACGAGGAACAAAGTTTAAACACAGCGTATATCGCAGATTAGGACATTTTGAGACGATAGACCAAATCGCTGCTGCAAAGTATGCCAAGTCTCTTCCGTATGTGTCGAAAGTAGGTATTTATGGATGGAGTTACGGAGGGTATGAGTCTTTAATGGCTGCATCAGCATATGGTTATGACGGGGCTGTTGCCGTAGCTCCGGTAACCTCTTGGCGTTACTATGATTCAGTTTATACAGAGCGTTATATGCTTACTCCTAATGAGAATGTTGACGGATATGAAGAGAGCGCTCCGATTTCATATACCGATAAAATTACAACTCCATTGCTTATCATGCATGGCACTGCTGATGATAATGTTCATTTGATGAACACGATCCAATATGTTTCTTCGCTGCAATCCAATGGGAAGCTGTGTGACATGTTGTTGTTCCCAAATATGAATCATTCAATATATGGATGTGGGGCAAGAGAGTTGGTGTATAAACGTATGCTTGAATTCTTTGACTCAAAACTGAAGTAGATATGTCTCAACAGCATGGCGCATATTACTATTATGGCATAAGCATGTTGCTGTCATCATGGATTATGTCGGTAGGTTCGATCGCATTGATATTGATGGCTTCGTTCTTTATCGATAAATTATGGTTGCCGGCAGTGGTTCTTGTTATTGAAATGTTCTTGCTTGTCCGACTTGGTAAAGAACGTACTGAAACTAACGGAAGCTGTAATATACTGCTTTATCTGATGACCCGTATTTTGCTGATTGTCGCCTTTGTCATGGTGGCGATAAATCTGTATTATATGAAATTTATTGATCCTAATGAGTTTCTCAATGGTACGGCAAACCGGCGTATTCCTTATATTACAATATTGGTAATGGGACCTATTGTAAGCCTTATGGTAGTATGGGCCTACGTTATGCGTAATAAATTAAGTATATGCAAAGTATGTAGAAAGCGTTACGGGCCTGCTTCAGAGCGTGGATTTCTTGGTAAAGTGTTTAGAAGTGAAAGCCGATACCAGCTGAGAATATTATTTTATATTTTTACAGGTATTACTATTTATGCTTCATGGTATTATTGGAAACATTATTCAAATGTCAATTTCAATAGGGCAGACCAGGTATTCTATCTT
>CAZYXN010000014.1:0-32112 GCA_964651105.1 uncultured Muribaculum sp.
TAGCAGAGGCATTTTTTATGGATATTCTTAACGGTTGTTATGAAACACCCTCTTATTTTGACGACGAGAAGATTGACTATCAAAAACCTCAGTGCCACCGAAACACTCAATCGCCTCGATGACGCTCTTGTTGCGACAATATTTCCCAGAAAGGCTGACAAAAATACTCTGTTCTTGTTGTTTTTCGGATTTGACAACAATCATTAAGTCACGCGAAAATAGAGACATTGAAATAAGATTTGCCCTATGATAAACCTCACACTTTTTTATCTCGGACCATTTAAGTATAGTAATCTTCTTCCAATCTTTTATTTCAATACCGTTGGCATCTATTTTTAGATAATTGCGTCCGCAATGGATATATTTACCTAAATAACACATCACCACTATCCCGAAAAACGATGTACCGATTATAGCGCCAATTGGCCACCCGTCAGTACAGCCCCAATAAGCATTGCAAGCCAAACAAACAAAGCAAAAAAGAGTAAATGTAAACGCCTCTTTTGCAATATATTCGTCCTGCGGTTTCATCGCTTGCCTCCTTTCCTGTTGATAAGCCAAAGAAGCCAACCCCAAAACAGTACATTTGTGCTGACCAACAGGATATTGGTCAACGTGTCGGGAGAGTCGAAGCAGAATATCAGGCTGAACATGAATAAGAACATGACAACCGCCGAAGCTATGAATTTACCAATTTGATCCATCATTTGCTATTTCTATTTTCTAATCTTTTTATGAATGCTTTTACTACTTTAGGTGATAGTTCGCCGATAGAATCTTGTGTAAATTTCAATCGTGGTACTATAAGATAGCCATCAGGAGTCTTTACAGCTATACAATCACCCTGATCTTCAATATCATAATATACAGAGCCTTCGTAGTAAGTTACTTGCTTTTCAAAGTAGCTTATTTCGACAAAATCGTCGGGGAATACGAATGTTCCGCAAGATTGAGGTACCAATAATGGTTGTAATTGATATAAGCTGTCTATTAGTGCTGTTATTTCCTTGGAATGACTATGATATTTGGCTGAATCGATTGGCAAGACCCATGCGGCAGGCGATGCCCCTTGCTCCAATCCATACATACAGCCTTTCAGTGTGTCAACCTTGAAACAGTTGACTTTTCTGTTTCCATAATCATGTTGCCTGATACCTCGTGGCAGTTTGCGAATGAACAACCCCTCTTTTTTACCTAACCCGTAATGCGGGGCGGCCATCATAATCCCTCGTTCCTCATAAAGCACAAAATCGCCATCTTCGGCCACAATAAAATGTCGACCACAGTAAAATAGCATTGGCAATGCAATGACAGCGGGAATGAGAGAGAACCAGAAATCTATTCTCAACCACCATTTCAGTAATCTCGGCTTTTCAAGTCCTCGGCTGGCTGGGAGGGCGAGCAATCCAAGAACATAACCTCCAACCATAAGGTTATTGAGCAAATTCCATCGCCACATAACGCCACTATTCGTCACGCTTATCATCGCTATGACAACGGGCAGGAGCGCGATCTGCACCCACACCATCCACAGCACTATCTTATATCGGAGAGATTCTGACATAGCGGTTCGATTATTTTATAGCGTCAATAATATACGTAGTTAGCAGGCGCTCGGAGCCTGACTCTGTCATGACGCTCAGGATGCCGTGGCACATGATTCCGTCAGCATAAAGAAGCAGCCCCTCAATCTCGGTTGTCCCTTCCCTGCCACTGATGCTTATCGAATACATTCCGTCATCTGCGCTTACGGAGGATTCCATATTGCTTTCTAACTGGGTTATTGTCATATCCAGTTCGTTCATACCGTGACACATTTTCAGAAAATCGCCGGTGATAATCATCGATGCCGGTATTTTTCCCGATTTCAGAGGTATGCCTGTGAAATTGAAGTAAGGCAAGTTTCCGAACTGCTGTTCGATAAGATGCTTGGGCGTGCAAATCATATTTACCGCACCTATAAGAAGCGGTCTTGTTTCTTTTTCCCATTCTTCTCTATTGCTTTCATCAATTCCCTGTTGCTTTGCAGACATATTGATAAAAGCATCAGTTATACGCTCCTTTACAGCATTCATATTCAAAATCGAATCAGGCCGACAATCTGCACCCAACTGGATTCTCAATACAATCGCTGCAGCAACATCATTCAATATATCGGACTTGTCAAACGATTTCAAGGTCTCTCCGGCTTCCGGGTCGGAACATTCTACGCTGAAATCCTCCAGTCTGTTGTTTGTAGTAATTACAAATCCCTTGTCGTTCTTCTCATCAACTATAAGTGTGCATAGCAGTTTCGTGGTCGAAACCAGCGAGTCCTTCCCATGATACATCACAAGGCTTGTAGTGGTACGATATCTGATAGTATCGCCCAACGTAAACTGTGGGATAATGGTTATCTCCTTTGCTCCACATATGAAGTAAGTCATCAGCAGACAGATATATAATGTTATTGTTCTCATAATCATGGATATTATTTCTTTTTGTGTTTGAACTTGATGGTTTTCCTGGCGTTGTGCTTTGGATACTTTACCTTGATTGTCACCGGGTCGTCGTAGCCGTCGGCTTCAATACGGAGTGTGGCTTCTTTCAAAGGTTTGCCGTCCTCGTCTTGCAGTCCATAGTCATAATCCCAAAAAATTCGACAAGAATATTTATCATCAAGGTATTCCGGAGATAGATGTTCGGAATCTTCCTCTCCGTCCTCATCAATCCATATTCGCTCAATATAAAGATTGTCAAGTTCAATCACGTTCCCTTTTTCATCAGTCATTTTAAGGTCAAGGTAATGATTTATCTCTCGCCTTACAACCGGAACTTCTCCCAATAATGCGACCTTCATATCCAACGTCACGGTGATTGGTTGTGCAATGTCTGTTACGGTTACTGTTTTGGACTTGAAGCCAACGTAAGACACCTCTATCGTGTCGCCTACTTGCGCATCGACTTCAAACTTTCCGTCAATGTCTGTTGCCGTACCTTTGCCGTTTGTAAGGTTTACTACCGTCGCACCAATTAGCTCTTCTGTAACTATTGAGTCGACATCGGTCGTGTATTTAACCGCTCCTTTGACTTTTACGGAATCGAGACGAGTTGTAACAATGCTGTCGCTGGGCAACCCCTTAATATCTGTTGGTGTCTGTGCCTCGGAATTCATCGGCATGAGCATGGCAAGTGAAGCTGCCGAGATTCCGGCGAGGGCTACGGCTTTTCCTGCGAGGGAGCGGGTGCGGAGCTGCTGCTCTAAATAACGGACTTCCGCCTCGCATTTGGGGCATGTGCCGAGACAGTCGCCCTTGTAGCGACACTCTGATGTGGCGAATTCGATGCCGTTAGCCTCGGCGATCTGCCGCCGTATCTCTTTCAATATCTTGCAGGTCTGTTTTCCTCGTGTCATAGTCAATAGCGGTTAATTAAGGTCAAATCTTATTGGCAAATTCATATATACGTTAACTTTCTTTCCCTCATGTCGTCCTGGAATAAACTCAGGAAATAGTCTGACAACTCTCAGCACTTCTCTGTCAAGAGCAGAATCCAATCCTCTGACTATCTGCGGGTCACATATATGGCCTGATGTGTCAACATAAAACTTTACTATAACACTGCCTTGGAAATCACCAGCCATTCCTATCGGGTATTTGAGGTTGTCACCAATGAATTCCAGCATTGCCGCCGATCCTCCCGGGAACTCCGGCATTTGCTCTACTACATGATATATTTTATTCTCATCAGAGTCGGCTGTTGGAGCATCGTTGAGTTCACACTTCGTAGCAATTATGTCAGAAGTTTTTGCTTTTTTATGATTTTCCAAATCACCCTCTAATCTAAATACTATGGGAATAGTAAACCAATATTCAACCGCTTTCCCATCGAGTATGGCAGGGTTGAATTTGGGCAATGTGGTTACAACACGGAGTGCTTCTTCATCAAGTGAAGGAAATATAGATCTTATAATTTTGGCATCTTCGACAGAGCCATCTTCTTTAACCAAAAATTGAACTATAACACGTCCTTGAATGTGGGAGTCATAAGCATTTTGAGGATATTCAATATGTTGTGAAATCCATTCCATCAGTTTTTCATCACCGCCGGGGAATGTAGGACGAATATCTACAATAGCCTCATATACCTTATCTTCTTGTTCGGGATCGATAATTTCTCCCACAACAGGATATTCAGTATCGTCTATTTCTCCTTTTTTGATTGCAACAGTATCTTCAATTGGTGGTAACTCATCTTCATCGATTGTGTCTGTGACCTCTATTTGCTCAATAGGCACCACAACGTCGCCCTGCAAGGTTTCGTTTGCCTGATTCGATGATGTAGTACCGCTGCACCCCGACATGAGAATCATGCCTGCCGAGATTCCGGCAAGGGCTACGGCTTTCCCGGCAAGAGAGCGGGCGCGGAGCTGTTGCTCCAGATAGCGCACCTCGGCTTCGCATTTGGGGCATGTGCCGAGACAGTCACCCTTATAGCGACATTCCGATGTGGCGAACTCTATGCCGTTTGCCTCGGCAATCTGCCGCCGTATCTCTTTCAGTATCTTGCAGGTCTGTTTTCCTCGTGCCATAGTCAGTGTTTGCGGATTTGATAGGTGAATAAATCGAATCGGTCGAAGCCGAGAGCTTCAAGAGCCTTGCGACTAATCTCGCGGTCGGCATCGGTATTATACCCCGGTATCAGCGGTATGCGGATTATGCAGTCTTGTTGCCGCCCTGCATCGGCTATCAGTCGGAGGTTGTCAAGGACAAGGTCATTGCTCCTCCCTGCATAGCTGCGATAAATGTCGGGGTTCATATCCTTGATGTCGATAATCAGGGTATTGACTACCGGGAGCAGAGCCTCGATGTTGGCAGTCGGCATGTTGAGCGATGTTTCCAAGTTGAGCTGCCATGCAGGGCCACACAGTTCGCGGAACTCACGTATAAACTGCGGACGCAGGCATGGCTCGCCGCCTCCGAAAGTCACACCTCCGTTTGTGGCGATGAAATAAAGCTCATCGATGCGCGTCTCGGCATATAGTTCCTCCGGCGTATACTCTCGGAAACGGCCGCCGTCGCCCAATGATTGTGGATTAAGGCAATAGCGGCATCGCAAAGGACATCTGTGAAAGGCAACAAGCGTAGTTACACCGTCGCCGTCTGTCGATAGGCGATGGCGCGCTATTCCGATTACTATTGCTCTCTGTTTTTCCATGAGTATTTCTCATATGTAATTATACAAAGTTACAACTAATAATTGACATCCGATGGGACAAATGTCCCATTCGGGTATGAAAATCAGTCTCTAACGATTATTTTCTTATATTTCTGCATTTCTGAAGGTGTCGGGTGTAGTTTTTGTGAATTAGAAAGACCGGCTTTCTAAAATTTTGTTAATGTAAGATAGGCTATATGCCTATTTTTATGATAATTATTAAATTTGCGATAATAAACAATCGCAATAGAATTAGTAATGTTAAAGAAGCTTCGCATTATTCTTGCTGCAATATGCTTTTTGGCGATTTCAGCACTTTTTCTTGATTTCACGTCCACCGCATTGCAACATTGGGGCTGGCTTGCCAAATGGCAGTTTATGCCTGCCGTATTGGCGTTGAATTTCGTAGTCCTCGCTGCCTTGGTTATTATCACGCTTATATTCGGACGTGTTTATTGTTCGGTATTGTGCCCGCTTGGTGTGATGCAGGATTTTATTTCATGGCTGCATGATTTATGTGGTGGCAAACGCCGATTCCGTTACACGAAACCTTTGACATGGGTGCGACTTGGAGTACTGACGATGTTTGTTATTTTAGTTTCATTTGGAATAATGCGCATTGCGTCATTTATCGAGCCGTATAGCGCATTTGGCCGTATCATGAATTCGTTGGCCAAACCGTTATATGTAGATGCCAATAATTTTATTGCCGCCCGACAGGCTGAAGATGCCTACACATTTTATCATGTAGATTATTATGTGTCGACAGGTATGATTGTTGTCGCGTCTGTTACGTTGCTGATTGTGGGTTTGATGGCATGGTTCGGTGGACGTATTTATTGTAATTCGATATGTCCGGTAGGAACCATTCTCGGCTATCTTTCCCGGTTTTCATGGCTGAAGCCCGTGATAGACACGTCGAAGTGCATCAATTGCGGAAAATGCGGCAAATTGTGCAAAGGGTCATGCATCGACACAAAAAATCATAAGATTGACTACACGCGTTGTGTGACATGCATGAATTGTCTTGAAAACTGCAGCGTTCATGCGATTTCATATACTCATCCAAAGAAAAATAGCAGCAGTCATGAAGAAACATCTTCTATAAACGAAGGCCGGCGTAACGCATTGACGATAGGTGCTCTTTTGGTTGCCGGCACGGCTTTGAAAGCGGAAGATAAAGTGACCGACGGAGCCCTTGCCGAGATTATAGATAAGAAGAAGCCTGTGCGTAAAACGCCGATTGCACCTCCGGGAAGTCATAGTCATGATAATTTTACACGTCGGTGTGTGTCTTGCCAATTGTGTGTCAGCAATTGTCCTAACGGCGTTTTGAGACCATCTGTCAATATGGATACATTCATGTTGCCGGAGGTAAGTTATGAACGCGGATATTGCAGACCTGAATGCAATAATTGCTCTCAAGTATGTCCGGCCGGAGCTATTGAACCGATTGATGTTGCCGAAAAGAGCAGTATCCAGATAGGGCATGCCGTATGGATTAAGGAAAATTGTATTGCGGCAACCAAGGGTGTGCATTGCGGCAACTGTGCCCGTCATTGTCCGGTCGGCGCGATAACGATGATCAATCTTAATCCGGATGATGAAAATTCACCTAAGGTTCCGGCTATAAATACTGAGCGATGCATAGGATGCGGAGCTTGTGAGAATTTATGTCCCGTACGTCCTTACAGCGCTATTTATGTCGAGGGACATGAACGTCATCGTATTATATAAAATAATTGACTATGAAAGAAAATATTAATATAACTCGTCGTGGATTTTTGCGTTTCCTCGGTGCGGGGACAGCGACAGCGGCTCTTGCTTCTTGTTCCGGCAATAAGAAGGAGAACGTTGAAGTCCCGCAATCCATTTCATCAGGAGCCGCCTCTACCGGCGAAATGACTTATCGTACCAATCCTAATACCGGCGACCGTGTTTCTATACTCGGATACGGATGTATGCGTTTCCCGAAATTGCCTAAAGGTCAGGCCGGAGAAGACGGAAATGATTTGGATCAGGAGGCTATAAACGAGCTGATTGATTATGCGATGGAACATGGTGTCAATTATTATGATACGTCGCCGGCCTATTGCAAGGGATTCAGTGAATCGGCCCTTGGAATAGCATTGAAACGTCATCCGCGTGATAAATTTTTTGTGGCGACTAAATTGTCCAATTTTGCTCCCGGGATATGGTCACGCGAGAAATCCATGAAGATGTATAATGATTCTTTCAAGAATCTTCAGGTTGATTATATTGACTATCTTCTTCTTCACGGTATCGGAATGGGAGGTATGGAAGCCTGGAACGGTAGATATATTGACAACGGAATGCTTGACTATCTTGTGAAAGAGCGAGAAAAAGGACGTATACGTAACCTTGGCTTTTCTTATCACGGCGATGTGGAGGTCTTTGATCATCTTCTTGAAATGCAAGATAAAGGCGAGGTGAAATGGGATTTTGCCCAGATACAACTGAATTATCTTGACTGGCGACATGCAAAGGAGGTCAATAAACGCAACACCGACGCGGAATATCTATATAACGAATTGTCTAAACGCGGAATACCTTCTATCGTTATGGAGCCATTATTGGGTGGGCGTTTGGCACAGGTCAATAATCACATAATGGAAAACTACAAACAACGCCGTCCTGATGATAGTGTGGCTGCATGGGCGTTTCGTTTTGCCGGCACTCCTGAAAATATTCTTACGGTGCTTAGCGGCATGACGTATATGGAACATCTTCAGGATAATCTGCACACATATTCTCCGCTTATACCTTGTTCTGAAGAGGAATTGGATATGCTTGAGACTTCGGCTCAGTTGATTTTGAATTATCCGACAGTGCCGTGTACTGATTGCAAGTATTGCATGCCTTGTCCTTATGGACTTGATATTCCTGCGATTTTCGCACATTATAATAAGTGCGTCAATGAGGGCAATGTGCCGGAAGGGGAGCAGGATCCTAATTACCGTAAAGCACGTAAAGCCTTTTTGATAGGATATGATCGGAATGTGCCGAAATTACGCCAGGCCAATCATTGTATCGGGTGTAGGGAGTGCACGACCCATTGTCCGCAGGGGATTAATATTCCAAAACAAATGGAAATGATTGACACTTTTGTAGAGAAGCTCAAGCAGAATAAAGGATAATGTTAATACAAAAAATGCTTCCTGATTAGGAAGCATTTTTTGTACCTGAAGAGGGACTCGAACCCTCACAGCCGTAATGGCCAAGGGATTTTAAGTCCCTCGTGTCTACCATTCCACCATTCAGGCAGCTTTTCGGCACTGCAAATTTAGCAACATATTTCGGAATGTGCAAATTTTATCGGCCATTGCATTTGAATATTTTATTTATAGGATTGGATAGTGTTATTGTCCAGATTGTTACATTACCTTTATTTAATGAAATTTTTGGATATTGAGATTAAGGCAGGATTATCGTTGGAAATCTTATTCTGCCATTAGAATTGAACTGATTGTCTCCTCAATTTCATCAGGCTGCAAATCACGTTCAATGATTGTACCGTCAGGAGCAAACAACATGAGATGAGGAATCCCGTTAAATCCGTAAATACCGGCCGGTTTTCGTCCGGTATCGAAAATCTGATTCCATTTATATCCGTCATTTTCCATTGCTTTTATTGTGGGCTGCCGGCTATCGGCTATTGCAACGCCTAATATACAGAATCTATTGTCATCTTTATATTTTTCATAAAGTGGCAATAGTATATCTTTCCCGATTTTTCGGCATGGGCTGCACCAGCTTGCCCAAAAATCCACAAGGACATACCGGCCTTTTCCGATATAATCGGAAAATTTTATTTCTTCTCCATTTCTGTCTTTTCCGATAAAGTCGGTAAAAAATTTCCCGTTGGAAGTGTTTAATGCAGCTTTGAACAGCCGGTTGCTCTCAATCGTATTTTCAAGATTTTTTAAATAATCGGATAATGTCGGATAGAGTTTATCCCATTCTTTTTCATCGCATGATTTAGAATAGAATCTTAACGCCAGTTCCCCTAAAGCGTTGTTTCCATTGGAATGAATTGATTCCAAGTAGAAATTCTTTTGTTCTTCAAATCTTTTCTTCCAAATAAGCTTGAATTTATCGGCAAATTCCTTTTTGTCAGGATAAATTTGATTAAGACTGTCTCTTAATTCAGCATAGAGCTTAGGCAAGTCATTAATGAAGTCGATGAGTTCCACATAGCGTTTGTTTATCGTCCCTCCCTTTATGGCCTGATGTTTTTCAAGATCCAATACTGTTGTGTCTTTTTCAAGAACAAATTCGGCATAGTTGTTTCTGTCGATTATGAGTTCTACCTCCGAATTGGTTTCAGCAACTCCTTCAATATGTATTTTGCCATTATGTATTGTTGAGGATGCCGCACGATTTCTAAGACCCTTTTCAAACAAGTGTATTATTTCCCCGTCATGTCCGTTAATATCGGCAATTATTGTATAATTAAAAGATTCCGATGCTGCTATTAACGGGAACAATATCAATCCGAGAAATAAGATTCGGTGATTCATGATGGATGTTTTTACACTTATATTAGGTATATTAAAATACTATTATATATCCGCCAAATGAGGCCGGCACGACATGGTAACGACGCAATCCATATTTTTTACTATGCGCAGGTCCGGAAACCGGACTTCCGTATAACTCATTCACATCGTATACAGATCCGCATTTCGGGCAATATGCATTGAGATTGTCACGATCATATTGTATGCGTGTATTCTGTTTCCTTTCTACCGGACATGCCAAATCATAGGCAAGCGGATTGCCCGCGATATCTGTTACAAGCAATATTCCGCCAAACCCGGTATAAGTATTGGCATTCCACGGAAATCCTGCCGGTTGTTGATGTAAGATAAAATAACGGTACTGGCCTAACCCATGAACGCCATATGAATCCCAGTATCCTTGATTTCCAAGGTCGATATTTACCGGAGTTGCCGGAATCCGGTCGTCATCAACTTCTGAGCATCCGGAATAGCACATTCCCATGCTGTATATAAGCAGTAGTGAGAAGAGAGATTTAAGCTTCATTATTGCTTGTTTATCAAGTTGTCAAGCGCGATGTGATAAGTGTCAAAATTAAATCCGGCAAGAGTCTTTTCATATAGAGCTTTAATGCGGTTATTGCATAGATTGCCTATCGATCCTTCATGAGTGTGTTTGATATGATAATCAGGGACGAAAATCCCAGCCTCAATATCCAATCCTACTTTTTTATATGCGTCACGGAAAGGGGTGCCGGCAAGAGTGAGCAGGTTGACCTTTTCGACTGAATACATCAATTTATATCGGTCATCACGGGCTACATCAGTATTGACCTTGATTTTAGATACCATCGCCTCCACCATAGATAAAATAGAAATCAGCGTATCAAATGCCGGTAAGAAGTTTTCTTTTACGAGTTGCAGATCTCGGAAATATCCAGAGGGAAGATTGTTGGTGATTAATGTTATCTCATATGGGAGAGCCTGGAGTTTATTACATTTTGCTCTGGTAAGTTCAAATACATCAGGATTTTTCTTATGCGGCATGATTGACGAACCGGTGGTATATTCATCAGGAAGTTTTATAAAGCCAAAGTTCTGAGAATTGAACATGCATGCGTCAAAGGCGAGTTTGCCTACAGTTGCTGCGATTCCACCTAATGCCTGGGCTACTATGCGTTCGGTTTTGCCTCGTCCCATTTGCGCGTAAACCACATTATAGTTCATGCTGTCAAAACCGAGCAGAGATGTTGTCATTTCCCGGTTAAGAGGAAATGAAGAACCGTATCCTGCCGCTGAGCCGAGCGGATTTCGATTGGCTACGTCATATGCAGCTTTCAATACCGTTAAATCATCGGTTAATGATTCGGCATATGCCCCAAACCACAGTCCGAAAGATGAAGGCATAGCTACTTGAAGATGAGTATAACCTGGAATGATTACATCCTTATATCGCTCGCTTTGTGACAGCAGAACGTTGAAAAGCGATGTCATTGCTTTGGTTACATCCTCGATTCGAGATCTTATAAAAAGCTTAAGGTCAACCAATACCTGATCATTACGGGATCTGCCTGAATGAATTTTTTTGCCGATGTCGCCTAATCGGCGTGTAAGTATCAGTTCTACCTGCGAATGAACATCTTCAATGCCATCCTCAATTTTGAATTCTCCGGCTTCAATGGTACCGTATATTTCACGAAGTCCTGCGGTTAATGCATCAAGTTCTTCAGCTGTTAATAATCCGATCGATTGTAGCATACGGATATGAGCCATAGAGCCGAGGACATCATATTTTGCCAAATATAAATCCATTTCCCGGTCGAGGCCTACGGTGTAGGTTTCGACATCATGATCCACTGTCGTGGATTTTTCCCAAAGCTTTGTCGCCATATTATTTAAGCGAAACAAGATTTTTAATCATTTCTCCCATTTTTTCCGCAGCTTCTTTAAGCTTTGGCCCAATCATGGGTTTTAGCATTGCGGGAATTTCGACATCAATAGATGAAACGGCTTGGGATGCCTCTTCGCCTTTTTCTTCAAAATCGATTGACATGACAATTGGCACTGGCGCTCCTTGGACGGTGAATGCCACTCTCTTGCCCGGTACTTTTTCCGATAATTTAAGAACCATAGCACCCATTGGAGTGCCGTTAAAGGATATTGTGTCAGCAGTAAATGAGATATCTCCGACCTTTGATTTGATATCTTCCGGAAGTGATTCAAGGCGTTCCTGAAAAGATGATAGGTCGGATAATTTGTCATATGCCGACTGAGCCGACATCGGAATATCGATCGGCTTGCTTGAATATGTAGTCATTATTTTATTTTTATGTGAAAACTATGCCTTGTTAATCTGCATTTGTTTTTGGCGCCCAGTTTGCAGGGTCTTTACGCCATTCTTTTAGTGTTTCGAGGTCGCTCGGCTTGATGTATTCGCTTTCTACGGCAGCTTCGAGCATAGAATTGTAATTGCTGAGAGTGATAAGCTTTACTCCGGCCTCTGCAAATCTTTTGACTGAGATTGGGAATCCGTAAGTGAATATGGCTACCATACCGATAACTTCGCACCCGGCGTTACGGATAGCTTCTACTGCTTTGAGACTGCTGCCGCCAGTTGAAATCAAATCTTCAATCACAACGACTTTCTGACCGGGATTAAGATTTCCTTCAATAAGATTTTCCAATCCATGGTCTTTTGGAGTCGATCTCACATACACATATGGCAATCCTAGATTGTCAGCAACGAGAACCCCTTGGGCTATCGCTCCTGTAGCCACGCCTGCAATGGCATCTGGCTTCTCGAAATTCTCCATAATGATTCGGCAAAGTTCAACCTTGATGAATGAACGCAATTCCGGATATGATAATGTCTTGCGGTTGTCGGTATATATAGGCGAATTCCATCCGGAAGCCCATACAAACGGGATTTCGGGTTGTAATTTTATCGCACTTATTTTCAATAATTTCTCGGCAACTAAACTTTCTAATTTTTTCATCTTGGTTTGATATTGGTAATTTTGGTGCAAAGATAAGATTTATGGGCTAAAAATCAAATAAAAATTCTTACATTTGTGACCTAAAAAGCATCATATATATTATGCAGAAAGAAATATTATCTTTGAGTGAAGTCTATCGTGCCGCTCATGTGTTGAAAAGTGTTGTCAAACATACAGAGCTTATCGCAGCTCCTAAAATCAACCCTGAAAGTGATGTGTATCTGAAGCCTGAGTGTCTGCAACATACCGGTTCGTTTAAATTGCGTGGTGCATATTATAAAATCTCTCAGTTGTCGGATGAAGAAAAAGCCCACGGAGTTATTGCCTGTTCTGCCGGCAATCATGCGCAAGGTGTTGCGTTAGGCGCTCGAGCTAATGGGATTAAATCTATAATATGTCTGCCCGAAGGCGCTCCTATATCCAAGGTCGAGGCTACTCGTAAACTTGGCGCTGAAGTTTGTCTTGTTCCCGGAGTGTACGATGATGCTTATAAAAAGGCCATCGAGATGAGAGATGAGCATGGTTATACTTTTGTGCATCCCTTCAATGACCCTTTGGTTATAGCAGGGCAGGGTACTATTGGGCTTGAAATTCTTGATGAGATGCCGGATGTTGATGTTGTTATTGTGCCGGTAGGCGGTGGTGGTCTGATATCCGGTGTCGCATATGCCATAAAATCCATACGTCCGGATGTTAAAATCTATGGAGTCCAAGCCGCCGGAGCAGCAAGTATGGTGGAATCCCTTGTGAATAATGAGATAAAATGTTTGTCAAACGTGTCGACGGTGGCTGACGGAATCGCCGTAAAAGAGCCTGGGGAAAATACTTTTGAATTATGCCGTGAATATGTGGATGGAATTGTGACGGTTAGTGATGATGAAACTTCGGCCGCTATTCTTGCTATGATGGAACAGCAGAAACTTGTCGCTGAAGGCGCTGGCGCTGTTGCTGTTGCCGCCGCTATGTTCAACAAAGTGCCTATAAAAGGTAAAAAGACGGTATGCCTTGTCTCTGGAGGAAATATTGATGTCACAATACTCAGTAGGGTCATTAATCGAGGTTTGTTGAAAAGTGGTCGTAATTATGCAGTGACAATAGATTTGTCCGATAAACCTGGCGTGTTGGCTAAAGTCAGCGAAACAATAGGCCGATTAGGCGGAAATATAATATCTGTTAATCATGAACGTATAAATGTCGATACACCGATTACAAGTTGTTCGTTGCGTGTAGTTATGGAAACACGTAATCATGAGCATATTGAAATTATTAAAAAAGAATTAACTGAAGCGGGTTATCTTGTAGAGGAATAATGGTTGAAAGAAAAAGAATTTTATTATCATCGGTCATTGCGTTTTTTGTACTGTCAGGCACTGATTCTGTATTTGCATCGGATAAAGCGGATGCCGATACTTTGACATTGTCTCTTGATCAATGCATCGCAATCGCCTTGTCGGATAATCCGACTGTGAAGATTGCTGATATGGAGGTGACGAGGGTTGACTACTCTAAAAAGGAAACGATAGGCCAATTATTGCCGGCAATAAGTTTCGGCGGCAGTTATAACCGTATGATTGCCAAGCAGGTCGCCTATATGAACATGAAAGGGTTTGGTTCTATGGGCGGAAGCTCGGAAGAAGATGCATCTACACAGTCTGTTCAGTCACGTGCCGATGGCTTACAAGAGAGTGGCGACGGCGGCCGTAAGGGTATCAAGATGGGGCTTGACAACAGTTATCAGGCCGGATTTAATGCTTCGATGCCTTTGATTGCTCCGCAATTGTGGGCCTCGTTAAAGTTGAATGACAGTCAGATCCTGCAAAATATAGAGGCGGCGAGAGCTTCAAGGCTTTCTCTCATAAATCAAGTGAAAAATGCATATTATTCTCTCCTGCTTGCGGAAGACAGCCACAAAGTTATTCTTGAAAACTATGATAACGCGGTTTTTAACAATGAAATATATAAGAAAAAATTTCAGGTAGGAACCGCAACTGAATACGAGGTTCTGAGATCTTCCGTTCAGGTGAAAAATGTAGAACCGGAATTGATTCAGTCTCAAATTGTAATTAGTCAGGCGCGAATGCAGCTCGCAATATTAATGGGAATGGATACTGCGATTCCTATTAAGGCGGTCACCACGCTTCAGGAGTATGAAAAGGATATGTATGAAACAGTGATGACAATTGATGAGTCAATCGATAGAAATACGGATCTAAGGTCATTGGATATTCAGACAAAGAACCTTGAAAATGCCTTAAGAATACAAAAAATGTCGTGGTTCCCTACATTGTCTCTGAGTGCCGGATATAACTGGACATCTTCTTCCGATGGGAATCCATTGCGTAATTTCCGATGGACTCCTTATTCGATGGTAGGATTAACGCTTTCGATTCCTATTTTTGAAGGAGGACAACGATATCATAAAATAAAACAGGCCCGTATTCAAGTTGACGAGATGGCGTTTCAACGGGAAAATCTGGAGCGTAATATAAGGATGCAAGTTGATCTTGCCAAAGATAATATCAATAAAAATATAAAACAGATTGCCAGCAGTTCTAATGGCGTTGAACAAGCGGAAAAGGCTTATTCGATAATGGAAAAATCATTTGAAATCGGTGCGGCGAGTTATCTGGATTTGCGTGATGCCGAACTTGCCTTGACCCAGTCCAGACTGGTATATTATCAAGCTATTTATAACTATTTGGTTGCTAATAGCGAACTTGAACTGCTTTTAGGTAATGCCGATGTTGAAAAATATGAATCTTTAAGCAAATAGAAAATAAAATATGACTTCAAAAAAATCATTCATCACAATATTAGGGAGCATAGCGTTATTATGCTTTGTTTCGGTGTCTTGTAAAAGTAATTCAGATTCTACGGCAGATGAACAGCAGGCTGCGGAAGAGCTGCCTAATGTGGAAATTCAGAAAGTATATCAGGTTGAAGTGCCGCAGTTGATTGAGTATACTGCTACCGTGCAAGCATATAAGACCAATAATATAACTACTTCGACTCCAAACAGAATAAAGTCTATTCTTGTTGATGTGGGTGCTAAAGTTGGAAAAGGACAGAAAGTCGTGATTCTGGATGATGTAAATATCAATCAATTAAAGATTCGGCTTGATAATACTGAACGCGATTATGAGCGTGCGTTGGAACTGTATACTATCGGAGGCGGAACCAAACAAGCCGTGGATCAAATGAAAACCGAACTTGATGCCGCACGTCGTCAATATCAGAATATGGTTGAGAATACTGTCCTCGTTTCTCCGATTGCAGGAGTGGTGACTGCCCGTAATTATGATGCCGGTGATATGACCGCCTCGTTACCTATTCTTACAATTGAACAGATTCAACCTGTAAAAGTGTTGATTAATGTAAGTGAAAGCGAGTTCACAAAAGTCCATAAGGGGATGGGCGCCGACATATTTCTTGATGTTTATGGTGATGAAAAATTTGAAGGGACTGTAGATTTGATTTATCCTACCATAGATCCCGCGACCAGAACTTTTACAGTCGAGATAATAATAAAAAATCGAGACGAGAGAGTGCGTCCGGGAATGTTTGCAAGAGTGGTCATGAATTACGGCAGCGCCAGTCGTGTGGTTGTTCCTGATCGTGCCATTGTCAAGCAGACCGGTTCCGGTGAAAGATTTGTATACATATACAAGGATGGCTTGGTAAAGTTTAGCCGTGTCGAAATAGGGCAGCGTATTGACAATTCATATGAACTGATTTCGGGAGTTGAAAATGGCGATGATGTCGTTATAGCCGGTCAGACTCGTCTTGCCGATGGTGTTAAGGTTAATGTCGTGTCCAAATAATATTCAGCCGATATGAGTTTATATGGAAATGCGGTAAAACGTCCCATCATGACCACTTTGTGCTTTGTGGCAGTGGTCATTTTAGGACTGTTTTCTTTGACAACACTGCCGATTGATCTCTATCCTGATGTGGAGACCAATACTATAATGGTAATGACAACTTACTCAGGAGCGAGTGCGCCTGACATAGAGCAAAATGTCACACGCCCGTTGGAAAACAGCTTGAATGCGGTAAATGATTTGAAACATATCACTTCTAAATCAAGAGAAAATATTTCGGTTATAACTCTTGAGTTTGAATATGGTGAAGATATAGATGTTTTGACCAATGATGTGCGTGATAAATTGGATATGGTCAAGAGTCAGTTGCCCGATGCTGCGGAGACTCCGATTATATTCAAGTTTAGTTCGGATATGATTCCGATTGTATTGCTTTCGGTTCAGGCGAAAGAGAGTATGCCTGGTTTGTATAAAATATTGGACGAAAATGTGGCCAATCCTCTTGCCCGTATCAGCGGAGTAGGATCTGTCTCTATATCAGGAGCGCCGAAACGCGAGATACATATTTATGTCAATCCCGGTCGTCTTGAGGCTTATAATCTTTCGGTTGAAACAATATCCGCTCTTATCGCAGCAGAAAACAGAAATATCCCGGGTGGTTCACTTGATATAGGCAGCGACACTTATTCATTGCGAGTTCAAGGCGAATTCGACTCCACTGATCATCTTAAAGATCTTGTTGTGGCTCATCAAAACGGAAAAAGTGTCTATCTCAGAGATGTTGCCCGTATAGAAGGTAGTCTTGAAGAACGAGCGCAGGAAACATTCAACAACGGACGACAAGGAGCTATGATTGTTATTCAGAAGCAATCAGGCGCTAATTCGGTGGAGATTTCGGAAGAGGTAATGAAAATGTTGCCTTCGTTGCAAAAACGTTTGCCTTCTGATGTTAAACTTGATGTCATCGTCGATACTTCTGACAATATTCGCAATACCATAAATTCGCTTGTCGAGACGGTGCTTTATGCATTGTTGTTTGTGATTATAGTCGTATTTGCGTTCCTTGGACGATGGCGTGCCACATTGATTATAACAATCACGATTCCGATATCGTTGATTGCTTCGTTTATCTACCTTGCTGTTACAGGAAATTCGCTCAATATTGTTTCTCTCTCTGCATTGTCAATATCAATTGGTATGGTGGTCGATGATGCGATTGTCGTCTTGGAAAATGTGACAACTCACATCGAGCGCGGAGCCGATCCTAAACAAGCGGCTATACATGGAACAAATGAAGTCGCTGTTTCTGTAATTGCTTCAACTTTGACTTTGATTGCCGTATTCTTCCCTTTGACTCTTGTGACAGGTATGACAGGTGTTCTGTTCCGTCAGCTTGGCTGGATGGTGACAATTATGATGATTATCTCAACGTTGTCAGCTCTGTCTCTCACTCCGATGCTTTGTTCTCAATTGCTTCGTAAGGATGTCAAGCATGGACGATTGTTTGAAATTCTTTATACTCCGATAAAACGAGCTCTTGACGCATTTGATAATCAATACGCCAAGTTGTTGAATAAGGTGGTTTCTCATAAAGCAATAACAATTGTAATCTGTCTTGCTACATTTTTCGGTTCTCTATTTTTAATGCGCAGTGTCGGTACTGAGTTTTTCCCCGTTGCCGATGATGGCCGTTTGTCGGTAAATCTTGAGTTGCCGATCGGTACTCGTGTTGAGATAGCTAAAGAGGTTATGGAACGGTTGTATGAGGAATGGAGTGCGAAATATCCGGAAATTAAAGTTATGAATTATACTACCGGAACAGCTTCGAGTGATAACACATTCGCGTCTTTGAGAGACAATGGTTCGCACATAATATCGGCCAATATTCGTTTGCTTGATCCAGGAGACCGTGACAGAGGTATTACTGAAATCGCAGCATCTATGCGTGAGGATTTGAAGCGTTATCCGGAATTCAGGAAGGCTCAGGTTACAGTCGGCGGTGGCATGGGTATGGGAGGTCAGTCACAGTTGGATTATGAAATATACGGATATGATTTCACTGAAACAGATTCTGTGGCACAGAAACTTGTGAAGATTTTGTCGGGAATAAAGGGAACAGCGGATATCAGAATTTCAAGAGCAGACTATCAGCCAGAATATCAAGTTGATTTCGATAGAGAAAAACTTGCGATTTATGGATTGAATCTTCAGACAGCCGCTTCTTATCTGCGTAACCGTATTAACGGCTCAATTGCGTCACTTTACCGTGAAGATGGAGAGGAATATGATATAAAAGTAATGTATGCTCCGGAAAAAAGGACATCAATTGAAGATATCGAAAATATTCTGATTTATTCACCTGCAGGTAGTGCTGTTAGGATTAAGGATGTCGGAACCGTCGTGGAACGTTTTACTCCACCAACGATTGAACGAAAAGACCGTCAGCGTATAATTACTGTTACTGCTTCGGTTGCGGATGTGCCGATGAGTGAAATTGTTGAGAAGGCTGCAATTGAAATTGAGAAATTGGATCTTCCCTCGGGTATTAATATTGAATTGTCGGGTTCTTATGAGGATCAACAGGATTCGTTCAGAGACTTGTTGATGCTTGCAGCTCTGATTATAATTCTTGTGTACATAGTTATGGCGGCCCAGTTTGAGAGTTATACCTATCCAGGAATCATCATGACATCACTGCTGTTTGCTTTCTCTGGCGTATTTATCATTTTATGGCTGACAGGCCATACTCTGAATATTATGTCGATGATCGGTGCGATTATGCTTATAGGTATTGTCGTGAAGAATGGAATTGTGTTGATTGACTATATTTCATTGAATCGTGAACGAGGAATGTCAATATCTAAGGCGGTGATTCTTGGAGGTAAATCTCGTTTGCGTCCTGTTGTAATGACAACTCTTACTACAATTTTAGGCATGGTTCCGATGGCTATGGGAACCGGCCAGGGAGCTGAAATGTGGCGGCCTATGGGAACGGCGGTAATCGGCGGTCTCACATTTTCGACAATTTTGACATTGTTGTTCGTGCCGGTTCTATATTGTGTTTTTGCATATAATGGAGTTAAGTTTACTCGTAAAAAATTGCGTAATAAACAATCTTGAATCAAAAATGAAATCTATATTAATTACATTTGACCAGGCTTATTATGAGCGGATTGTCGATATGCTCGAACGTAATAATTGTCGAGGTTTTACATCATGGAAAGAAGTGCAGGGGAGAGGTAGCGTAAACGGAGAGCCGCATTACGGCTCCCATGCCTGGCCATCGCTTGCTTCGGCTATTATCACAGTCGTTGAGGATAACAGGGTGGAGATTGTGCTTTCTCGCTTGAAAGCGATGGACATTGAAACTCCAAAACTGGGATTAAGGGCTTTCGTCTGGACTATAGATAAAGCGATTTAGATGATACGTAATTTAATATCGGTTTTCCTATTCATTTCATTGGCTCTGTATGCCGATGGTAAAGAATTCCAAATTGGCGACAGTCTGTTTGAGATGCCGCAAATCAGTCTGATAACATGTGGCCCGGGCAAGAATATCTATGAACTCGAAGGTCACACGGCATTGCGTGTTCGTTATAAAGGCTCGGATATTGCTGTTAATTACGGATTATTTGATTTCGCTGCACCGAATTTTGTATACCGCTTTGTTAAAGGTGAAACCGATTATATGGTTGGAGCGGCTCCTTATGAATATTTTTTGACACAATATCGCCGTGACGGAAGAGATGTCTGGGAACAGCCGCTCAATTTGTCCGCAGAATCAGCGTTAAGGCTCGTTTCCCTTCTTGATGAAAATCTTCAACCGGAAAATCGAGTATATCGCTACAATTATGTTAAAGATAATTGTGCGACGCGGCCATTGACAATGATTGAAAGAGCTATAGGCGACACATTGTCACTTATCGCTCGGGAGTATACTGATAATTGGACTTTCAGAGATGCAATGCGTTACTATCACCATAATTATCCATGGTATCAGTTTGGCATTGATTTGGCTCTTGGAAAAGGGATTGATTACCATATCTCTGACCGGGAAAAAGCATTTGTGCCGGTTGTCCTTAAAGAAATGATTGAGGACTGCGGCATTGCTGATACAACTATATTAGTGTTGAAAGGTGACGGAATGACAGTCACTGCGACCCCATGGTGGAGAACGCCTATAACTATAAGTTTAATACTTTTGGCGATTACTGTGATAATTGCGGTAAGAGATTTGAAACGCAAGATTGTCACTCGTTGGTTTGATGCTTTATTGTTTGGTGTTTACGGTATTGGCGGAATTGTGATTGCATTTCTTGTATTTGTCTCACAACATGAAGCGACATCGCCCAATTGGTTATTATTGTGGTTGAATCCGTTTTGCCTCATAGTGCCATTATTCATTTATATAAAAAGTTGCCGCAACTTGGTAAAATGGTATGGAATTGTTAACTTTGTTGCGTTAATTTTGTTAAGTATATTGTGGCTGTGGTCAGGCCAATCAGGAAACATTGCGTTTGTCCCGTTGATACTTGCCGATGCCATTCTTACACTAAGATATCTTTATATCACAAAATGCTCAAAAAGAACGAACCTCATTTGACTCGTCGATTATTGTCTGTATTGTTGGCTTCAATGGTTACACTAACTGTTGTGGGCCAAGTTCCTGCCGCACGCCCGAAATTGGTTGTTGGTATCATGGTCGATGGATTGCGTGAGGATTACCTTGACTTGCTTAAAGGCTATTTTGGCGAAGGCGGTTTTAAGAGGCTTATGCAAGACGGGGTGATGCTTGACAATGTCAATTACGGCACATTCATGGATGCTACTGCCGCAACTGCCATTGTTTATAGCGGGACATCGCCGGCTGTTAACGGAATCCCTTCTGCGGTGGTATACGACCCGGAAAATAAGCGTAGCTATCCCATTGTTCTTGACCGTTCTCAAATCGGTAATCTTGCGGAAGAAATTTTTTCTCCTAAAGCGCTCACTGTAAGTACTCTTTCCGATGAAGTCCGAATTGATGGAGCTGGCTTTGGAAATGTATATTCCATTGCTTCATCTGCACCGCAATCAATTGTGATGGCGGGACATGCGGGAAATAGTGCTTTATGGATTAATGATATTACTGGCAAATGGTCTTCATCTGCATATTATAAAGAGATGCCTTTGCCTGTGCAAGGTCGTAATTATTCTAAACCATTGTCGGTTAAACTTGATACTTTGACATGGCGGCCTCTTCTTGCTCCTGAAAAATATCCTGATCTTCCGGCATATAAAAAATATTATCCATTCAGATACCTTTTTCAGCATAATGATATAAATCGATTCCGTAATTACAAAACTTCGGGACCCGTAAACACAGAATTGACTGATATAGCCGGTGATTATGTCAATGGTCTTAAGCTTGGCAATCACGAGGCCATGGATATGCTGAATATCGCTTATACACTCGCGCCTTTTATTGCCGCAAAAGATGCAGATAACCGCATAGAAACAATGGACAGTTACTTGCGGTTGGATAAAGATTTAGAACGGCTTTTTGCGGTAATAGATGATAAGGTTGGTCTTGAAAATACGTTCATCATGCTTGCCGGCACACCGTTGGCTCCAAGCAATAAGCGTGATGACGAGAAGTGGGGTATACCTAATGGCGAGTTTGCTCCGAAACGGGCTATTTCGCTTTTAAACATGTATTTTGTCGCAAAATACGGTAATGAAGAATGGGTTTCTGGTTATCATGATTGTCAGCTGTTCCTTAATAGAAAATTAATTCAGGAACGAGGATTGGATTTGTCTGCTATGAGAGCTGACGCTGCGGATTTCCTGACAAGAATGAGCGGAGTCAGTGGAGTATGGACTATCGATGATGTAATTGCCGGACGTGCCGGAGCTAATTCTGCGGCTCTTAAGCGTAATACTAATGTGAATTTTGCCGGTGATCTTTTGTTGGCTATAACTCCCGGATGGGAGATTGTGGAAGTTGATCCTTCAAGTGCGAAAGAGACTCGCTCTACGGTCAGAAGCGGTATCATGACAGCTCCGGTTTTTCTTTTTTCTCCAATTTTGAAACCTACAAGAATTATCGAGGAAATCGATGCCCGTTCGATAGCCCCGACAGTAGCGCGTTTGCTTAGAATCCGATCGCCGAATGCTGCCGAATTACCATCATTGGCTTTAGAGAAAAATAATTGAAATTACTGAAATAAAAATAATAAACTTAAGATAATATGTCTTTAACATCTATACTAAATAAACTTTTTGGCAATAAATCACAACGTGATTTGAAGGAGATTCAGCCGATTGTTGATCAAATAAACGCCTTGGGGGCTAAAATGAAGGGCTTGTCCAATGACGAGCTTCGAGATATCATCACTAATATAAAGAAAGAATTACAGAATGCAGTAGCTGATGATACTAAAGCGATTGCAGAACTTAAGGAAAAAATTGACGAACTTCCTTTTGATGAACGTCAGCCTCTTTGGGATGATATTGATGCTCGAGAAAAGAATATCCTTGAAATATATGAAAAGGAACTCGATAGAGTGCTTCCCGATGTATTTGCCGCAATGCGTGAGACTGCCGCTCGTTTCGCTGCAAATGAAACTGTGGAGGTGACAGCGTCGCAAATGGATCGTGATCTTGCTGCTGCGGGTAAGGATTTTGTTTCAATTGAAGGAGACAAAGCGATATATAAAAATCATTGGATGGCAGGTGGCAATGAGGTTGCCTGGGATATGATACATTATGATGTGCAGTTGATTGGCGGTATCGTTTTGCATCAGGGAAAAATTGCGGAAATGGCGACCGGTGAGGGTAAAACTCTTGTAGCTACTTTACCGGTATTTTTGCGTTCATTAACCGGACGCGGAGTGCATGTGGTGACGGTCAATGATTATTTGTCGAAACGTGACTCTGAGTGGATGGGCCCGTTATATATGTTCCATGGCCAGACTGTGGACTGTATAGACAAACATCAGCCAAATTCCGAATCTCGCCGTCGAGCATATGCCTGTGACATCACTTTTGGAACAAACAATGAGTTTGGCTTCGATTATCTTCGTGACAATATGGCGATGTCGCCGCAGGATTTAGTTCAGCGTAAGCACTATTATGCAATAGTCGATGAGGTTGACTCTGTACTTATTGATGATGCGCGTACTCCATTGATTATTTCCGGTCCGGTTCCAAAAGGCGAGGATCAGTTGTTTAATGATTATAAACCTAATGTAGAGAAAGTTTTTGAAGCCCAGCGTAAACTTGTCGCCAAATTGCTTCTTGAGGCGAAAGAAAAGATAGCAAGTCCGGATAAAGAGGTGCGTAAAGAAGGCGCTCTTCAATTGTTCCGCGCTTATAAAGGTCTTCCAAAAAACGGGCCGCTTATCAAATATCTTTCTCAAGATGGTATCAAACCGTTGCTGTTGGATACCGAAGCGTTTTATCTCCAGGACAACAGTCGTGAAATGCCTAAAGCTGTTGAACCTCTTTATTTCGTAATTGATGAAAAGAACCGCTCGGTGGAATTGACGGATAAAGGTATCGATGAACTGACCGGAAGCAGTCAGGATCCTCAGTTTTTTGTACTCCCCGACATCGCGTCTCAATTGTCAGAAGTGGAGGGCGATGACTCTCTTTCTCCTGCTGACCGTCAGCAGCGTAAGGATGATCTTATGCAGAACTATGCTGTGAAAGCAGAACGTGTCCACACTGTAAATCAACTTTTGAAAGCATACACTTTGTTTGAAAAAGATGTCGAGTATGTAATCGACGATAACAAGATTAAGATTGTCGACGAACAGACTGGCCGTATCATGGAGGGGCGTAGATATTCCGATGGGCTTCATCAGGCAATTGAAGCAAAGGAAGGTGTAAAGGTTGAGGCCGCTACGCAGACATTCGCTACAATTACATTGCAGAATTATTTCCGCATGTACCATAAGCTTGCGGGTATGACCGGTACTGCTGAAACCGAAGCCGGTGAGTTCTGGGATATTTATAAACTTGATGTTGTCACTATTCCTACCAATAAGCCGGTGGCTCGTATAGACATGAATGACCGCGTATATCGTACTAAAAAGGAGAAATATGCAGCGGTTATTGATGAGATTGTGGAGTTGGTCAATCAAGGACGTCCTGTGTTGGTTGGTACTACATCGGTTGATATTTCTGAATTGCTCTCGCGAATGTTGACGTTACGCCACATTCCGCATAATGTGCTTAATGCTAAGTTGCATCAGAAAGAGGCTGAGATTGTAGCTCAGGCCGGTAAGAAGGGGACTGTCACTATTGCGACCAATATGGCCGGTCGAGGGACAGACATTAAACTTCCCGCAGAAGTCAAAGATGCAGGAGGTCTGGCTATAATTGGCACGGAACGTCATGAATCACGTCGTGTCGACCGCCAGTTGCGTGGCCGTTCCGGTCGTCAGGGTGACCCGGGATCATCTGTATTCTTTTTGTCATTTGAAGACCAGCTTATGCGTCTGTTTGCCGGAGATAGAGTGACAAAGATGCTTGATACGCTTGGCGTAAAAGAGGGCGAGATGATTGAATCCAAAATGGTGAATCGCGCAATTGAGAATGCTCAAAAGCGTGTTGAAGAGAATAACTTCGGCATCCGTAAGCGTTTGCTGGAATATGACGATGTAATGAATAAACAACGTCAATACATATATGGGCGCCGTCTTCATGCATTAATGGGTGAACGCATTGGCATAGACATCAACAATATGTTGTATGACACTGTTGAGAATATAACCAACACATTTGATTCGCCGGATACCTATACTGATTTGACAATGGAATTATTGAAGGTATTTGCGATTGAAACGCCGTTTACTGAAGACGAATTCCGTAAAATGCCGCGTCAGGAAGCTTTTGACCGGGTTCTTGCCGAAGTAAATGAAGCATTTAAACGCAAGAGTGACCGTATTGTGGAGATTGCCATGCCGGTAATCAAGGATTTGGTTGAAAATAAGGACGCGAAAGGAAAGATATTGGTTCCTATCACTGATGGAAAACGAGTTTTCAATATTCCTGCTGATATTGAGGATGCATATAAGACCGAATGTAAGTCTATTCTCAAAGAATGGCATAAGGCTATAATGCTTGTAACGATTGACGAAGTGTGGAAAGAACACTTGCGTGAACTTGACCAATTGCGTCAGTCAGTACAAAATGCTTCTTATGAGCAGAAAGACCCGCTTGTGATTTATAAGGTGGAATCATTCCATTTATTTGAAAGCGCTATGAATACCCTGAATGTAAAGGCGGCTTCCGCATTGCTTAGAGGGCAGATTTATATACCGCAGCCTCAGCCTCAACGGGCTTCCGATGCGCAACTTAGTTCTGAACGTCAGCAGCAACAACCCCCGCGTCCACAGATGAAGGAGGCTTTGCCTGAACGGCCAAATGATTATAGCCGTTATAAAGCAAGCAAGGAATCATATCCCGGTGCTGACGCACAGCGTCAAGCAGCTTCTGCTCCGCAAGGTGAGCGTCAACGTCCTCAGCCTATTGTTAATGGCCCTAAGGTCGGACGTAATGATCCTTGCCCTTGCGGATCAGGCAAAAAATACAAGAATTGCCACGGAAAAGGACTTTAATCATAAAAAATAATCAGGACGGGGCAATTTCAAGCTTCGTCCTATTTTTAATATTTATACAATGAATAAACTCATTACAGTTACTATTATGACTGCAAGTGTTCTTTCAAGCAGTGCAGATGACATTAAATATCCACAGGCTCCTGTGTCGAATACAGAAGATATTTATTTCGGCAAAAAAGTGTCAGATCCGTATCGTTCATTAGAAAATGACACTTCTTCATCTACTTTGAAATGGGTTGAAGATGAACGCAAGGTCACAGAGGATTATTTGTCAAAAATACCATTTAGGAATAATCTGCGTCAACGCCTTAAAACATTGATGGACTATACAAAATCCGGTATTCCGTCTAAATCTAAAAACGACGGAAAATACTATTTCTATGAAAACGACGGGCTTCAGAACCAATCGGTACTATATCGCTCTGACACTCTTGGCGGCCCTGCTGAAGTATTCCTTGATCCAAACAAATTGAGTGAGGATGGTACTGTTGCATTAACCGGATTAAGTTTTTCCAATGATGGTAAATATGCTGCCTACACAATATCAAGGAATGGCTCGGATTGGACTGAGATATATGTGATGGATGTAGTGACACGAGAACTTTTGCCTGATCATATTGAATGGGCTAAATTCACCGGAGCGGAATGGGACGGCGACGGATTTTATTATAGTGCCTATGACCGTCCTGAGGCAGGAAAAGAATTCTCAAATGCCAATGAGAATCATCGCATATACTATCACCGTATTGGTACGGAGCAAAAAGATGATAAACTGGTTTATGAAGATATAAATCATCCATTGCATTTTCATTCAGCGTCAATTCATGATGATAATCAACCGTTATTTGTATATGGAGGCGGTGAAGGACTTGGAAGTTCTTTAATAATGAGGAAGCCTGGAAGTGAAGAATGGATAACAATCGAGCCTTCGCAAGATTATGAAATAGCGGTTCTTGATGTAATTGACGGACAGATGTTTATATACACCAATTACGGCGCTCCAAAATATCGATTGATGACCGCATCAATTGATGCTCCTCAACGTAAGAATTGGAAAGAACTGGTTCCGGAAGATAAAGGAGTCTTGGTGAACGCGCAATTTTCCGGCGACAAATTGATTCTTACTTATGAGGTGGATGCACAGAATAGGTCATATGTATATAATCGTGACGGAAAACGAATTAATGAAATAAAGTTCCCGGCTGCAGGTTCGGTGGGAATCTCTTCAAGTAAAAAACATGATGAAGTGTTTTATTCGTTTACGTCGTTTACATATCCTGCCGCTATATACAGCTATAATATTTCCGACAATACGTCTCGATTGTATAAGGCTACTGAAATACCGGGATTTAATATGGCGGATTATGTGACTGAACAGATATTTTATCCCTCTTATGACGACACAATGATTCCCATGTTTATCACTTATAAAAAGGGATTGAAACGAGACGGTAAAAATCCGGTATATTTGTACGGTTATGGTGGTTTTAATGTCTCATTGACTCCGGGATTTTCTGCTCAAAGACTCCTTTGGCTTGAAAATGGAGGCATATATGTTCAGGCCAATCTTCGTGGCGGTGGAGAATATGGTGAGCCATGGCATCTTGCTGGAACAAAGCAGCAAAAGATGAATGTGTTCAATGACTTTATTTCGGCAGCCGAATATCTGATAAAAGAGGGTTGGACTTCTCCTGAGTATCTGGCTATCGAGGGAGGAAGTAATGGCGGACTTCTTGTTGGTGCGTGCGTCAATCTCCGTCCTGATTTGTTTAAAGTCGCCATTCCGAGAGTCGGGGTGATGGATATGATGCGCTATCATTTGTTTACTATCGGATGGAATTGGGCTTCTGATTACGGTACCAGTGCAGATTCTAAGGAAATGGCTGAATACTTATTGAGCTACTCTCCGATTCATAATATCAAAAATGACGGCACAAAATATCCGGCGATTCTTGTTACAACTGCTGATCATGATGATCGTGTTGTGCCTGCTCATTCATTTAAATATGCCGCCACTCTTCAAAGCAGTGATACCGGTAATGCTCCTAAGATTATTAGAATCGATTCTAATGCAGGACATGGAGCCGGAAAGCCAGTCTCAAAAATTATTGATGAATATACTGATATATATTCATTCCTGTTCTATAATATGGGTTTAAATCCGGACAAGGAATGAAACGAATATATAGAGTAGTGCTGTTATCGTTTTTAACACTTGTATCTCCAAGTTGTTTTACAGGTATCGAAAGTACACCTAAGATAACGACGACCGATGTAAAACGCCAGCAGGTTAACGCATCTGAAGAAGATAAATTTCTTAGCGGCGTTAATCCTCAGCGTATTTCAGAATGGAAGAAAGGAAAGCGGTTTTATGTAACGGATGATAAGATTGTATTAGCTCTTGAGCCATCGCAAAATCCGCCTAAAACCGGAGATTTCATTTACTTTGACAGTTATCGGCCGGTAATGTCTCTTACGGGAACTGAAGATACAGAAATTGTATTTATAGAAAAATCCGGAGAGGAGGTGATTTATCGCGTTGCCGCTTCTCTATCGGAGCTTGACAATCGATCAAATGTTTATATCCCGTTTACGATTGATATGGATTTGGTAGATGAAACTTCTAAATTAATGCTGGGAAAACGACTTTATTTGAAAAGCCCGGTCAGATATGACAAGAATGGCAATTCTTATAATGGAATAAAATTCGTCCCTGTGACAATAACTGAGGTCATGCCGGGAAATGTCGTATATCAGGTTATGGTGCAGTTTAAAGTAGAAGGAGAAGAACCGGTCGAGAATGCATATCTTTATTTGAATGTTGGCGATGCGGGGAAATCTACTCGTAACTTCTCTTCTCTCTTTTACTTTGATGACCCGCATCTGAAATATCCGCTTATCACTGATGATAATTGGGCGAAGATTCAACGAGGCTTGGTCGTGCCGTACATGACACGTGAAGAGTGCAAATTATCTCTTGGAGCGCCGGCATCTGTGAATCGTCGTAATGTGATTTCCTCAATTCAGGAATTGTGGAGCTATCCGAACGGTAATTATCTGATTTTTGAAGATGGAATACTTAAAAGCGTAAGACGATAATGATAACACATTTATTTAATTGCGATATTTCTGATTATACGACATTCCATATACCGGCGGTTGTGTCGGAATTTATTGAATATGATACATCTGACGAACTTGCCGGAATTATAAAAGAATTGAAAGGCGTGAATCGTAAGTTCATTCATATTGGAGGAGGAAGCAATATTTTATTTGTCGGTAAATATAATGGAGCGGTGTTGCATTGTCGGTCAGCTGAAATAAGAGAAGTGAAACGTACGGTGCGGCATGCGATTATCCATGCTTCTTCTGGAACCGTTTGGGATGATTTTGTTAAATATACGGTTGACAATGAATTATATGGGGCGGAAAATCTTTCATATATTCCCGGTGAAGTGGGAGGCGCCGCCGTTCAAAATGTAGGAGCCTATGGCGTTGAAGCAAAGGATATAATTGAAAGTGTTGAGGTTTTAGACACGGAGAATTATCAATTTCTGACTCTTTCGGCTGACGATTGTTGTTATGGATATCGTTCCAGTATCTTTAAACATGAGTCAGGACGTAAATATTTAGTTTGTGGAGTCAATTTTAAATTAAGTTTTGACCCTTTTTTCTCATTGGAATATGGGCCATTGAAAGGCTTACTCAACAATTCTGATCTAACTCTTCAGAAAGTACGAAATCAAATTATCGCAATTAGACAGTCCAAACTCCCGGAGCCTGATGAGCTTGGTAGTGCCGGCTCATTCTTTAAAAATCCGGTGGTTGATTTTCATATCTATGAAAATCTTCAAATAACGAATCCCGATATTCCGTCATTCAGCCTTCCGAATGGCAAAGTGAAAATTCCTGCGGGCTGGCTGATTGAACATTCAGGATTGAAAGGTTATAAAATTGGGAATGCTGAAGTATTTCCAAAACAATGTCTTGTGATTGTTAATACAGGTGGTGCATCGGCGGAAGATGTGTTGCGTCTTAAAAAACACATACAGGACACTGTTTGGAATAAGTTTGGAATAGAGATAACTCCTGAAGTCAATTTAGTAGGATTATGATGAAATTGCGTTTTCTTGGTACCGGAACTTCCACCGGAGTGCCTCAGATTGGATGTAAATGTCCTACATGCATTTCTACAGACTTGCATGATAAACGCCTGCGGGCTTCTGCGTTGTTGACGGTAAATGGAGTAAATATATTGATTGATTGCGGGCCTGATTTTCGGCAGCAGATAATTGATGCCGGAGCTCCGGAATTGATAGCAGCATTATTGACACATAGTCATTATGACCATGTCGGAGGTATTGATGATCTTCGTCCGTATTGTTATCGTTCAGGCGGTTTTCCATTGTATTGTCGTCCAGATGTCGCCGAAGACTTAAAAAATCGAGTCCCATATTGTTTTAGGGAACATCCTTATCCAGGCGTGCCTGTATTTGAGATGCATGAAATTGGCGACGATTCATTTATGATTGCAGGTATTAAGGTTGTCCCGTTGCCGGTAATGCATTATGAATTACCTATTGTCGGTTTCAGGATTGGAAATTTAGCGTATATAACTGATGCGAAAACAATTCCAGATAAGACATTTGATCTTATGAAAGGGATTGATGTTTTGGTGATAAACGCATTACGGAGAGAAGAGCATCTGTCCCACATGACATTGGACGAGGCTATCACTGCAATTGATAGAATTAAACCGAAGCGAGCTTATTTGACGCATCTGGCTGACAAGATGGGGCCTCAGTCAATCGTAGAAAAAACACTGCCTAAAAATGTGTATATTGCTTACGATGGACTTGAAATTGAAATACTATGATTTTTAGGTGATGATTTTAAACAAAATCAGATTTGAGATGTCTCTATATTATATAGTAATCTAAATTTATGAATATGAATAGAATTGGATTTATAGCTGTAATATCGGCGATAGTTGTAGGATTTTCTTCCTGTGGAGTATTGAAAAAATCAGGTTCCAATGTATCAAACAGTGATAGCACCGTAGAAGAGTCTTCGACAGTTTCGGGGGAAATTGTGCCATACTCTATTGATGATCTGGCCGGTGAATGGACGATTTTTTCAGTAGGTGGCCATAAGGTTACCGGAGAAGAGCGTCCTTACGTAAATTTTAGTATGGAAGATAACAAGATTTATGGTTCCAATGGATGTAATATTATCAACGCCGGATTGATTGTCAATGGGAATAACATTAAATTTGATAAAATAATCAGCACCATGATGGCATGCCCCGATGCTCCATATGAGCAGGCGATAAATCTTGCTTTAGAGAATACACGAAGTTACTCGATAAGTAAAAAAGGGCATGAATTTTATCTCGAATTGAAGAATGCGTCAAAACAAACTGTGATGGTTCTTAGAAAACATAATATGGATTTCCTGAACGGAACTTGGAAGATTGAGGAGATTGACGGACAGAAATATGATATCCCTGATATGCAGATGGTGTTTGATGTTCAGGAATTGAAACTGCATGGTAACACTGGATGTAATCTTGTGAACGGCTCGTTGCTGATTGATCCGGATAAATCCAATTCGATTCAGTTTAATAATCTGGCATCAACACGAATGATGTGTGATCCTGCAAGTATGGCGGCTGAAACTGCATGTCTTGTTGCCCTTGAAAGTGTTGAGTTTGCTAAAAAGGGTCGCCATAATACGGTTCAGCTTATCGACAAGGATAATAAGGTTGTGATGGTTATCCGAAAAGTAGAAGTAGAAAGATAATCCGGAAATTACGTTTAACGTCGACGGGTTACAGCTGACAACATCCCCTGTAGCTCGTCGCGTATTTTTATAAGCCTTTCCACGGCAGCTGCCTGTCGAGCCACTCCACTGGGATTGTTGTTGATTTGTGCTTTTGCCGCATCAATTTTCAGACCTTTTACTTTTAGCA
>CAZYXN010000015.1:0-31820 GCA_964651105.1 uncultured Muribaculum sp.
CGTAATATCTTTCGGGCTTAAGGGAGGCCGCGACGTGGCTATAAAGTTTATGGACAGCCTTAAACTCGCCGCCATCGTGACCCATGTGGCTGACGCGCGCACATGCGTATTGCACCCTGCAAGCCACACTCACCGTCAGCTAACCGACGAACAGCTGCTTGAGGCGGGAGTACGTCCCGACCTGATCAGATTTTCGGCGGGAATTGAAAATGCGGGCGACATAATAGCCGATATAGAACAGGCGCTCAATGCATAAGAGGAAAATCCCGGTGTTATGCCGGGATTTCTTGTTCCTAAGATGATTCTTTCAGAATCATTTTTTTGACGAATTCATTTCCGGTCCGGAGGTTTCTCTTCGTTCAACCTCCGGCTACCCATGGAGGAGTCATTGCGGAATCTTTTTGCTGATTATATTAGCTGGAATCAGAAGTGGGCGACAAACTCGATCACGAATTTGTTTCGCTCGGAAATGGCCGGAATCACACCGGAGCCATAAAAATACTGTTCGTAGTTCATTCTTATGTCGGCCTGAAGGTTTTGGTCGCCAAGACTGAGTGTCACCCCTCCGGTGGCGCGATGCCGCTCAAAATCATCTATACACAGGTTTCCGCCGGCATCAACAGAACCTTTGTTGTGGTCGGACATATAATCATAACGGCCTAAAAAAGATATTGCCGTCAATCCTTTTTTCAAAGGCATGCGATAGACGGCAAAAGCATCGACAGCATTAACCGGCTTAAAAGAATCATGGGAATAAAGTTTGCGGAGATACTCGGCCTCTATGTGCCATCGTGAATCACGCCAATAAGCTCCTGCATCATACATCATCACCCGGGCATGTCCCATGAGCGCTTTCTGACAACTTAGAGTGACGTTAAATCCCCGGGCAATGAATGTCGAGGCCTTAACTGAAAAGTTGTAATCTCCAGTCCAATAATCTTTCTGGCTGGTCAGTCCGGAACCGTTAAAAATTCCTCCTTCAAGCGTAACAGGAACAAGCGCATCAAAACTCCATGCAACGGAGGCGCCGACATCCCTGACATTACCCACCTGCTTGGCAATAAACGAACGATTGGCAAAAAACTGCAGATGAGGAGAACGATGCGCGTCGATAGTGAACGGCACACGCATCTGCCCGAATGTAAACTTCAGCGCCCGTTGAGGCTGAAAGCGTACATAAGCATCCAACATCTTAATCGCTCCCTCATCGGAAAGGTCGATTTCAGCCTTATACATTACAGAAGGGACGACCTTGCCTTCTACAGAAAGACGGGCGTTACGCACCTCAAAACGACCTTTCCCTATCCCCGGCTCATATTCATATTTCGCCCTGACAGTACCATGTATGTCGGGAAAATACCGTTCAGCGCCCTCAACGGCAGAAGCTGTCATCACAACCGCTGCGACAACAGACAACAGTTTCATTTTCATGCTATCAATACAGTTTTAGATGATTTATCCATATATTTTATTTCGTTGCAAAAAGAACCCACCAAAACATGGAAATAATACAGGAGCCTCAAATACTCGTATGCACATGACCCGTCATCGAAATCGGACACAGCCATGGTCTTTGAATGCACGGCTATCAGATGTTCAATGAAATCTTTATTGTTTTCTCCCGTCTCCATCAGAGCACTCAGGTCATTTTCACCCGCCTCCAACATCCGTGAGGCAAGCGTCAACATATCGCAGACGCTGTCTTTAATCATCGCGATTTCACAGCGGCAGACAACAGATAACACGCAATCGGGATTTCGGGCAATGCCACCAGATATCTCCGCAATTTTTTCAGAAGCCTCAAGCATATGCGTCTTTCCCGCCGTGGAACAGAATTTCAGCAACGGAGCCAGACACTTCTTATAATCACGAATGTAAAAAGCAGGCATATCCACGGGAGTCTTATGCTTCCAACCGACAATTATCTGCCGCGCCAAAACAGAAACCGCCAAAACAGCGACAATTATAATGATGTAATACATATCCCCTAATACTTTATCATGTATAGCAAAGGACGCATATTATTGTTTCATACTTATAAAAAAAAGATTACATAATCATTAAATACTAAGCAAGAAGAAATATAATGCCACTTATCCGCGAAAAAACTTTTTCAGTTTTATAAATGTTTCTTAATAGTAAGTAATTTAGCAAGGCTTCCGAATATTAATCCAAACCTTATACACATATGACAAATTCTCCAATTCCCGTCAATCCCGACGGCAGCAAATTAAAAGGGATCCGCGGACAGCTTCTGACATTCAAATCCGACCCCTTTCTTTACAACGAACAAGAATGTTATGACTATCTTGCCGACGGACTGGTCATAATTCAGGACGGCCACATAGTTGACGTCGGCAACTATGCCGATGTAGAACCGCGCTATCCACAACTCGACAAATCGGACATTGACACATATGTCGACGCGCTCATAGTCCCCGGATTTATCGATTGCCACGTTCACTATGTACAAAGTCCTATGATAGGATCATTCGGCGACACGCTGCTCAACTGGCTGAATGAATACACTTTCCCTACCGAAAGCAAATTCAAGGACAAAGAATTTGCCGACGAGACGGCCCGCGAGTTTTTCAAGCAGCTTCTCGAACAGGGCACTACCACCGCCAATGTCTTTTCGACAACATTTGAAACAAGCGTTGACGCTTTCTTTGAAGAGAGCGAACGTTATGACACACGCATGATAAGCGGAAAGGTGCTTCAAGACCGCAATCTGCCCGACTCGCTTAAAGACCCGGACACCGACGAATCAATAGTAATCGCTGAGAAGCTGCTAAAAAAATGGCATCACCGTGGACGCCAACTCTATGCCGTCATCCCGCGATTCGCGCCTACATCGACTCCAAAACAGCTTCAGCTTGCAGGAGAACTATATCAACGCTACATCGACCAGGGCGTTTACATGCATACCCATCTTGACGAGGTGCAAAGCGAAATTGACTGGGTGACCCAGCTGTTTCCCGATCAGGCCAATTACACCGATGTCTACAAACATTTCGGACTTGTCGACCGACGTTCGATCATGGCTCATTGCTGCATAGTACGGGAAGAGGAATGGGAGACCCTGCACAAATATGAATGCGGCGTCGCCCACTGTCCAAGCAGCAACCTGTTTCTGGGGGACGGCGAATTCAAATACTGGGAAGCCAAAGAACAGAGCCGTCCGGTGCGTGTCGGCATGGGCACGGATGTAGGGGGCGGCACAAACTTCTCCATCCCGCGTCAGCTCAACGAAGCCTACAAGGTGGCAATGCTGCATTCAAAGAATCTTAACGCCGTCAAGAGCTTCTATCTCGCCACACGCGGCGGCGCGGAAGCGCTCCACCTTGAGAATACGATAGGAAGCATCGCTCCGGGCTACGAAGCCGATATAGCAGTAATCGACCTGAAACCGTCGGAATTCGCATCATGGCGCATGAAATTCACCAAGACTATTTTCGAGAAACTGTTTGTAATCATGACCCTCGGCCTCAACAACATCAATAAAGCGACATACGTGGCAGGACGCAAGGTGTATGACCGCGCCCGTGACAAGAAATGGATGTACGCCTCAGAACTCGACAACAAGAAATAAATAATCACCTAAAAAGCCACAATAATGAGCGACAACAACAGGCCGACACCGACCACCATATCCAAATACCGCCTCGGAGGCCCGATGGCATGGTGGATATGGATTATAGTAACGGTATTCACTATATATCTTTTCAACGTACAGACAATGTTCAGCGTGGTTCAGGGAGATATCAAGAGCGCCCTTAACCTTGACGAATCGCATCTGACCCTTATCGCAGGCACCTATACATGGGCGTTTGCCGTATTCCAATTTTTCGGAGGAGCCTTTCTCGACTGTTTCGGCTCACGCAAGGTGCTCATTCCGGCATTTATCTTTGTGACAGCGGGAGTGTTTCTGTACGGAATAGCCACGAGCTATGCGGTGATACTTCTCGCGCAAGTGCTGATGGCTCTTGGAGCCTGCTGCGGATTTGTCGGAGCCGGCTACATCGGAGGCGTGTGGTTTGGCATGGCCGCCTACGGCACAATGTTCGGTTACGTGCAAGTGCTTTCTTCCCTATCAAGCGCGATACAGCAGCCTATCACAGAGGGACTGCTATCACACCTCACGTATGAAAAACTATTTGTATATCTCGGATGCTTCGGCGTGCTTCTTGTAGTCCTCGCTATTCTCTATATGCGCAATCCGACTCCGGTAGTCTCTCAGAAAGACCCGTTCAAAGTTGTCGCCAACAACCTCAAGCAGATAGTCAAGATGCCGCAGATGTGGATTGCCGCCATGTGGGGAGGCATCGCTTTCGGGCTTAATCTTGCCTTAGGCGTGGTGTGGACTCCAAAACTCTTCACCGAAGCCGGCTACACACTGGACAACGGCAACGTGGGTTCGGCATTGCTATGGCTCGGTCTGGCCGCAGGTTCCTGCTTCTGGCCGCAGTGGAGCAACAAAATCCATAGCCGCAGAGTGCCCAGCATTATCGGCATGGCGCTTATGATCATAGGCCTTGTATGCGTGATTTATGTCAAGATGCCTCTGTGGCTTATGGTGACAATGATGTTTGTAATCGGTCTCGGAGCAACTTCCCACATGCTCGCATTCAGCGTAGGAGGCGATGTAGCCGGCGGCCCGCTTGTAGGCACATCGAGCGCGTTTCTTAACGGCATCATGTTTATATTCGGAGGTATTCTGCAAAATATCCCGTCGGCTCTCCACAGTCATGGAGCAAGTTTCCACGGGATGTTCACTCCCTATATCATCGCGGCGGCAATAGCATTAATCTTCATATTCATACAGAAAGAGACCGCCCCGGCCAAATAGGACAACCCAATCATAAACAACCAAACGGCATGGATTCCAGCAGACAGGACTCCATGCCGTTTGACTTCAGTAAAAATCAGAATCGGACAAGAGCCGACAATCCCGCCTGGCGGCGGTCAATGAATGGAGCCATAGCGACGCATGTCCGCTTATGCCGATGAAATGCTTTACGGATGACCGGATAGAGCCAATAAGAGGCCTGAACACTCAGAATGCCGATTCCGGCACCGGCAACCACATCGGTAAGCCAATGGCGATTGTTGTACATCCTCAGAAATCCCGTTGCAGCCGCTACGGTATAACCGGCGACCCCTATCCATGGAGACAAATCCCAGTATTCGCGTCTGAGCAACTCGGCGCCTGCGAAAGCGGTAGCCGTATGCCCCGAGGGGAAAGAGTTACGGCTGCTTCCGTCGGGACGCTCCACTTTCGTAATTGACTTTATGCCATACACCGATATTCCGGTCAACAGATAGGCCGTGCCGGCTATCACAGTCATGTCGGCATAACCGTGAAGACTCCTCAGTCCACATAGTTTTAACCCATAGGTAAACACAAGAGGGGCAAATTGCGTAAAATCATCTACGCCCAATCGCGAATGCGGATGCTCCTGAAGCTCATCGCGGGTCTCTCGGTCGCGCCATTGGAGCCAATCACTTTCAAGGCCGACAAATCCCACACCAATAAGAGCTGCGGGAACGACAAGCTGCAAAGGCCGGAATTTGTAGCGCCGGCCTATGTTATCGCCGGAAGCGGAGGTATCCTCAACCGCTACATACAACGAATCGCGTCCGGAGGAATCAGCCATCTTTCCAGAACCGGTCAACATGTCGTTTGCCGACACATTAACCACTCTTAACATGAACAAAAGCAGAATCCAAACACGCATAGTTTCAATATCAAAATATCGGGATTTCATATATGACTGGATAACAGGTTAAATAATTAATACATTATCACAGATTCTCATCATATTCAAGTCGCGCGTTATTCTTTTTGCCTATTCCTCCGAATTGCCAGGAAATACCAATGTAAAAAATACGCGGATTACGGCGTTTTTCAACTTTCTGCTTCAATTCAGGGGTGTCGAGGGTGTAAGATTTGCGATAAGTGTCAAACAAGTCAGTCACCGAACCGATAATAGAGAGATTGACTGAGGGGATATCGTACTTCATTCCGAGATTAATGCGAAGGTCGGCGTCCCGCCGTCCCTGTGGAACAAGCGTAGCTGAACGGTAACGCGCATTCAGCTGAACCATGTAACGGCTTAGAGGACGAAAGTCGGCATTCAGCAACGCACTCCAGGAAAATGTATCTTTCTTTTTCCCGAATCCCAGTTTTGACGCATCAATCTGATTATAATATCCATTCATATTAAGATTGAAGTCAAACCATCGCACCACGGGGAAATTCCATATAAATTCTATACCGGCATTACGGCTTGACTGAAGATTTTCTTTTGTAGTAAGCAGCACCCCGGAATCTATGTATTTGGAAACCTCTGTTATTTGATTTGTGATATAGCGGTAGTAGAGAGTGCTCATCAATGATCCTCCGTTTTCAGCGCGCCATAGCCATCCTGCTTCAACCGAGTGTATCTTCTCAGGCTTCAAGTCGGGATTTCCTGCCGACAGACTTAACGGATTTATCCGCTCGGCGAAAGGATTCATGTCACTTCCTTCCGGGCGATTGACACGCAAACTGTAGTTAAACATCAGCTCACAGGCGTTTCCAACAGGCCGTGACACATGCAGCGTAGGATACACGTTGTAATAGTTCTGAGTAAGATTCTTGTCCTGCGATATAAGTTTATTTCGGATATCGGCATATTCGCCACGCAATCCCGCCAGTAAACTCCATCGCCCGGCAGTCATCTCCAATGTGGAGTAGACGGAGTTCAGCATAAAATAATGAGAGAAGTCGCTGCTGCGCTCCTGATTAGGGAAGAATCCGGCTTCGGCCCAGTCGCTCACATGAAAATTCTGTTCGGCTTTAAGATGCTCAAATTCATATCCGGCCATCAATTTCACATGACCGGAGAACCGATATTGCCAATATAACTTGGCTATGTGGAGATAATTGGCATCCCACACCGCCTCATCGTTTTTTTCTGACAGCTCCATCCGTTGTGTTGAATAATGGTTTATCTCGTCTTCCGATTCCGAGGAATAAGTATAGTCAACGCCCCATTCATTCTCATCGCCATAGTTATGGGAATATTTTAGCGATGCCTCCCACATGTTCTCTTTCGCTAAGGCATCGCGGTCGCGGAAATAAAATTCGGACAGATTTCTGTCAAGAGTTTCCGTCACAGATTCTACCCGCTCATTGCGCTGAAAACGGCGGTTGCTGTAGGAGCCCCCGACCTCCAGCATGTCATGTGAAGAAAGTGAAGCATTCATCCCAAGCCGGAAAGTATGCGATACCGGCCGTCCAAGCCCATAGGTAGTCTGGTCTATAATATCCGAGAAAGAGACACGCCGGTCGATAATGCTTCTGTCATAACGGTCCCGACGGAAAGCATATCCGCCGAAAATATTGAATTTATTCAGGCCATAATTCAAATTCACGCTTGCGTTTTGACGACCGTAACTTCCGAGATTGGCATTGAGAGTCCCGTTAAGCCCGAGTTTTGCGTCTTTCTTCAACACGATGTTTATAATGCCGCTCACGCCATCAGGCTTATATTCCGCAGAAGGGTTGGTAATCACCTCAATACGTTCTATGCTATTTGCCGAAAGCTGGCTCAGAGCATCGCCTCGAGTTTTTGCTCCCATCATGGCCGACGGCTTCCCGTTTATCAGGATTGTAACATTATCATTGCCTCTCAGACTCACGTTGCCGTCCATGTCAACATCAACGGAAGGTATATTTTGCATCAAGTCACCGGCAGACCCTGCGGCACTCATCAAGTCCTGCCCCACATTGAACACCTTACGGTCAAGTTTTGATATAAATGCAGACTTCCGTCCCTCAACCGTAATCTCGGAAAGTTGTTTGCCTTCAGAGATAAACAATGTTCCGATATTTATATTTTGACCTCTTTCCAACATAAATGCCTCGGTACGAACAGGATGACACCCCACGTAACTGCTCTCAACATAGTATTTGCCGACAGGGACTTTCTCAAAATAAAATCTGCCCGCGCTATCAGTCATACAGCCGTTTCTCACCTCTTCCGTAACAGCTTCATGCAGAACAATAGTGGCAAATTCGACAGGCATATCTGATGATGCTTCCTTCAATATTCCGGAAACCGAGCCTGTCGTTTGTGCGGAAATCTGAACAATCCATGATAGCGCCATCCCCAAATTCAAAACAATTCTTTTCATACCTCTTTATTAATCAGTTTAAATCCACATGCAAAGATATAAGCCGATTTTGCAGAAATTTTGAATCAGGAGAGATGCATGCCTATTCTCTTAAAATATCACCCCCGTTAACATCATTATCCTGACATTAACGGGGGTCGATTATAATATATCTCAGTTATATCACAATCAATAAACGGTATTCTGAGGATCAAAATTAGTCCAGCCGTCAAGCCAATTGTCATTCACGTCACGGAACGCTCCGATATATCCTCCTTTGCCGTCAGAAAGTGTCGTTGAGGGACAATAGTTCTGTCCGGTTCCTTTAGGATCGGCGAGATTCAGATCAGCTTCATTCATTTCCTTGTTGCCGGAACCGGCTAAAAAGAATGAGTGTGAATATGACACCTTCGAGCGGTCTTCCATACCGGTCGCGTAATCATATAGATAGTCTTGGTATTCCTTATTTTTATCTGTGCCGATTACTCCCATCCCGGCGAAAATAATATTCTTGAGGCTGAATTGGCCGTCTTTTGCATATCTCACTGAATTGCCTTTCTCTCCATCTACGATAAGGCCTATGGGATAACCTACGGCTAAAACATTCTCAACATTCAGCTTACTGCTGCGGCGAATCTGCATGGCGGCCTGAAAAAGACCGAGTTTTGAACCGTTGTCCGGAAATACATTTCCTGCGGTTATATAACTTGACGTATTTGTAAAATCGCTGTTCTTTGCCGTGCGCGGCCCGATAAACGTGATGTTCTTGAAAGTGGCTGATGTAAACGGCGACGTTTCCGCTCCGCTGGCATTGTTATCGCTTTCAAAACCGTTGCTTTGCGATGTGTCGGCAATACGTGGGTCACGGATGGAAAGTCCATATTGCACTGTTCCGCTGAAGCCATTGTCAGTATCAAACTCATCGTCCCACCCTTTGTAGGCAACCAGATATTTGCAATTTACAGAACCGCCGAACCATTCGTAAGAATCATCGTTGGAATAAGAGACCTGTAGATGGTCGATGGTAGTGCCATTTCCTACCGAGCCGAATGTGATACCATTGATTTCCTTGTCCGTATCGAAAGGATATCCCGCAAACTCCACTCGGATATATTGATATATTCCTGAATTGTCGTTATCATCAGTTCCTCCATGTATTGTTGTAGGGCCGCCTTCTATTTGCTGGGTACCCTGATTGTTGCGCGCTTTTCCGCAAATTATGAGGCCGCCCCAGTCACCCGGACGGCGCTGTCCTGCCGGCTGGGCCGATGTCATTACAATCGGAGCATTTTGCGAACCTTTCATCTCCACGTATCCGCCGGGTTCCACAATAAGCGCGGCCATAGTCTGCTTATCGCCTTTGATAACAGTTCCGGCGGGAATATGAAGTTTCGCCCCGGCATCCACGTACACCCAGCCTTTAAGCGTGTAAGTCCCTTTCTCTAAAGTGACATCTCCAGTAAAATGGAAGTTCTGAGTGCCGTTGCCAAGCTCGGCTCCGTTGTTAAACAAAATCCCGTCGCTGTAAGCGACATTTCCCTGATAAGTTACATCGGGATCTTTTCCGTCGTTTTTTGCAGGCTCGTCAGATGAACAAGCGCCCATTGCGATTGTCATTGCCAGAGCGGCATATGTCATAAACGCCTGTCCCTGTTTTTTCAATTCGATTTTCATACTTTCTTTGTTTAATTAAAGATTGATATATCTAAAAACTATAGCCTATTGTCAAGCTGAAATTGCGTCCCGGACGATAGCTTCGCGTCACTTCTTCCACGGTGCGATGACGGTCTTTTATGACTACATCTTCAAATTGCTTGAACACGTAACGCTCCGCCAACAAATCCCGTACCGACACTTTCATTTCCCATTTTCCCATTTTTTTACCTATTGACAAGTCAATGCTGTTACGCGGCATTTCATATGAGTTTGGGATATTGCGGGCCGAACCGTCAGCACCGGTTCCATAACGATTGCCGACACCTATGATGCGTTTGCCAACACGATTATAAAGTATCGCTCCGCTCCATCCATGATTTATATCATTATAGAAGATTCCGGTATTTATGAGATATGGCGACTGTCCTTGCATGGGTCGATTTATATTATTTGTTCCGGGAGCAAACTCCACCTTGCTTTTAATCCACGCCCCGTTAAAGGAGAATGAGAAGTTTCTCAGACCGATAAAATCCAAATTTTTGCGTATGTCGACCTCAATCCCATAGTTATTCGCGCCACGGGCATTCATGAATGAATAAATCAGGTCGGTGCCACCGGCTACAGTGTAGGTCCATTCTATCGGGTTCTTGAAATGCTTATAGAATAAAGCAATGGAAATCTGCTCTCCTCCCGACGGGTACCATTCATATCTCAAATCGAAATTGTCGATATATGCGGATTTAAGATTATAATTTCCCATCACATTGCTGCCAAGCTCAAAATCATAGAATACCGAGGTGGACAGCTCTCGAAATTCAGGCCTATTGACTGACCGGCCATATGCGGCGCGGAATTGGTTTTTGTCATTCAATCTGTAGGTGATATTCATGGAAGGGAAAACATCATTATTATCGTAAGAGGTATTTTGCAAACTTTCCTCAAATTGACGCGTATTCATACGCAGCACTTGACGATTGTACTCATATCGGGCGCCGGCATATATATCAAAATGCCCCACGGGAAGATTTAGCCCCATATATCCGGCGATCTGTGTCTGTTTTCCCTCATAATTGTTCAGATAATTCACTTCTTCATAAAGATACAGTTTATCCGGGCCGTAATTAGAGTCAATCAACACATTTGCCGGAATATCGTCAGAAAACATAAAATCGGGCGGAAGCATGTTGTCAGGCTGCCATCCATATTGAAACTGACGTGTTCGATATGAACGCGTGCGATGTTCTCCATAGGCTCCCGTTCTAAGTGACGGTTCAAATTTGCTTATATGAAACACCTTACGATAGTTGATTGCAGCGGAGAATATATGTTCATCAAGTCGGGTAAACTCACGGCTGATGCGATATATGCTCATTCTTTGTTCGGTGCGGTCGGTGCGCTCTATCAACCGTCGGTCTGGCAAATCACGGTTAGCGCAGGCATAACCGACGCTCCAGTCTGTGAAGTCATCGTCAAATGTGTGAAGACCTGTCAACTGAGTATTATAAGTTGTACGCGTCGAGTAATAGTATTCCTTATCGTTGATATTGTCGGGCTGCGCATTGAAACCTGTACGTTCGGAATAACGGTCTTTTGCTATCTGATTAAAAATATTTTTCCATTCAAAATAGTGCCGGTTGTCTTTCGGCCTGAATGAAAGATTCAGCATTGCTCCGAGTCTCACATCATGACTGTATTGATTGTCGACAGCTTTACGCAGCGCCACCGGTTTGTCATTTGAAATATCATACGGCCCATAAAGCGAGTTTTCCATATCAAGCTGCGTCTTGTAACTGTTCGTGTAGTTCATCGCGGCCAATAGCCCATAGGCCTGCCCGTCATCCCTTTTCCACGTATGATTATAGCTCATATTCAACTTCATGTCAACCACAGGGTGTTTTTCGCGTAAAGTCCAGTCGTTATTCAAACCGTTACCCAATACATCAAGCCGAGGATTGCTCTCGCTGCCATATCCGGGATATGGCTTTAATGATCCTCTCATTCCCATATCAAGAGACCGCCAGCCGCTGCCGAATCCAAGCCAGTCCATACAACCGCCATGAGAAGCGATAAAATTTCTGAAATGCGTGCGGTCATTGATTCCCGCTCCCAAAGAAATACTTAGCCCGTTATCTTCCGGAAGCTGCTTTGTGTTGACAAGAATAAATCCGCCGGTAAAATCCGCCGGATATTCTGGAGCCGGACTTTTGACAATGACCATATTATCAAGCTGAGAACTGGGAAGTATATCAAATGAAAATGCTCTGGAATCAGCCTCCGAACTTGGCACGGCTCCGCCATTAAGCCAAACGTTATTATACCGTTGCGAGAGGCCCCGCACCATCACAAACTTCTCATCGATGATAGAAACACCCGGAACACGGCGTATGACTTCCGATGCGTCTTTATCTTGCGTACGAGCGATTTGCTGCGCCGAAACTCCCGTCTGCACTACAAGACTGCGTTTTGTTCCTTGCACCTGGGCATTCTCTGTATTCCGCCGTACTATAGCCGTTACAGACACTTCTCCCAACGCCTGAGTATCGCTGTCCATTAGAAAATCAAGAACAATCTCTCCATGTTCATCGACTTCTACGTTTTCTTTTATTATCGTTTTATATCCAACGTACCGGACCGTTATGGTATAACTTCCCGCCGGGAGTTCCATTCGGTAAATACCATCTATATCGGCAGTCACCCCGCTTGCTGTTTTCTGATGAATGACCGTAGCGCCGGTCAGAGGCTCATCGTTTTGCCGGTCTTTAATCATCCCTGTTATCACTCCGGCGTTCGTTATTAAAGTGTGCCCCAACATCAGGGTGAAAAATAACACTCTCTTTGTGTTCAATAAAATCTGGATTTTCCTCATGTATCATACTTTTTCCGATGCAAAAGTAGCGTCAGTATATTTCGTGCCTATAACAAAGAGATTAAGAAAATATTAAATGCCCGTTTTGAAAAATATATTCGCTCTCATTCACATTTTCTACAGAATTAAGACATATCTTTGTATCCGGACAAAAGCAATTATCAACATGAAACTTTTGATCATAGAGGACGAACGCCAATTATCCGACAGTATCGTGAACTATCTCGGACGAGAGGACTATCTGTGCGAACAGGCCTTCTCGTTCAGCGATGCCATTACGAAGGCCACCATATATGAATATGATTGCATCCTGCTTGATTTGATGCTGCCCGGAGGAAACGGCCTGGACATATTGCGCCATATAAAACATCATGCCCCGAAGACGGGAGTTATAATCGTTTCTGCAAAAGATTCCCTTGACGATAAAGTGGCGGGATTGAAAATCGGCGCCGATGACTATATCGCAAAACCGTTCCATCTGCCCGAATTAAGTATGCGCATTTTCGCTTTGTTGCGCCGTAAAAATTTTACCGCCACAAACACGCTGGAATGCGGTGTGTTGACAATCGACCTTTTGGGAAAGAAAGCAATGGCCGGAGAGACGGTTATTGACCTCACAAAATCGGAATATGAGTTGCTGCTGTTTCTTATTGAAAATAAAAATCGGGTAATCTCAAAAAGCGCCATGGCCGAACACCTGAGCGGAGATATGGCAGATATGATGGACGATTTCAATTTTGTCTACGCCCATATTAAAAATCTGAAATCGAAACTTGCAGACGCAGGCGTGACCGATTGTATAAAAACTTACTATGGCGCAGGTTACAAATGGATTGAAGAATAATGAAAAAGCACAGTCTCATATACAAAACAATGTCACAGTTTTTTATATGCACTGCTGTGATATTCATTTTAATGACACCCTTATTTTACCTTATCACAAAACACTTCTATGCTGAAGACCTGATTGATGTGATCAAGGCCGTGGAAAGCGGCGACAATATTCCTCCACTTGATTTGAAAAGAGACATAATGGCAGGAGTAATGATACAATTCATCCTCACCTTTCTCACCCTCAGCATAGCGCTGTTTATAATGATGAAATTCATCACTCACCGTTTATGGCAACCTTTTGACGACACGTTAAAGAAGGCGGAAAGATTTAACCTCGCGCAAAACGAGATTCCGCATTTCGATGATACTGACATTATCGAGTTTGAGCGTCTCAACGAGTCGCTGACAACACTTATGGCAAAAAACAAAGATACATACCGCATCCAGAAAGAATTTACGGAAAATGCGTCTCACGAGTTACAGACACCGCTTGCCGTAACACGCAGCAAACTGGATTTATTAATGCAGGAGAATCTTTCTGAGCCACAGCTTGAACTGGTTTCAGATTTATATCAATTAAATACGCGGATGGGGCATCTGAACAGGAATCTCCTGCTTCTTGCCAAAATAGAGAATTCTCAATACCGGCAGCAAGACAAAATCCAGCTGACGGCATTTATTGAAAGCCTGATTCCATCATACAATTTGCTTAAAGGGAACTGCACGGTGGAATTTAAACATGACAATGATAATGCCGTCATAACAGCAAATCCCATATTGCTCGAATGTCTGCTGAACAATCTTGTGGTAAACGCCATCCGCCATACTGCATCAGGCGATATTATTGTTTGTGCGAAAGACGATTCGACATTGGAGATCAGCAATCCGGCAGACGGAAAACCATTGAATCCTGAGGAAATCTTCCGGCGATTCCGTTCCGGTGATTCACGAAATGTCGGCACCGGCCTCGGACTGGCCATAGTCAAAGCCATATGCGATTTCCACAATTGGAGCATCGGCTATAAATCAGCGGAGAATAGACACATTTTCACAATTACCATGCGCGATGAATTAACACAATTAAATACCGGAGGACTTTGATCATGTGGAAATATTACGCACTATTGTCAGCCTTTTTCGCGGCATTGACAGCAATATTCTCTAAACTTGGAGTCAGAGATATTGATTCCAATCTCGCCACAGCAATACGCACGGCAATCATATTGGCTCTCACATGGGGGATTGTGTCCGTGTCGGGCAAGGTATATGAAATAAAAGGAATATCCACATCAACATGGATATTCCTAATTCTGTCAGGAATCGCTACCGGCTTGTCATGGCTGTTCTATTTCAAAGCCATCCAGACGGGCGATGTATCAAGAGTGGCTCCGGTAGACAAACTGAGTGTTGTGTTCACTATCCTGCTGGCATTTCTGATATTGAAAGAACCAGTATCGCCAAAAGTCATAATCGGCGGCACGCTCATTACTGCCGGGGCGATTGTCATGATGTGGAAATAACCGGCACACACCTTTTGCCATCTAATAATCAGAGATTTCTGCCAAAAAATTCATTCAGTTTGCCTACTACCGCATCGACATACTCAGGCACGTAGTAGGTCTGGATATGGGAAGCTCCTTCGACCGGGAAATATTCCTTGTCGGCAGTCCCGGCTTTCTCAAACGCTTCCCGGCTCATATAATCGGAATCGGACTTGCTTCCCGACATTATAAGCAACGGACATGTAATGAATCCGGCACAGATTGTCGCGTCCCATGACATCAAATCCATCAGGCTTGCAGTAGTATAACGGCTCACCGAATTGGGATGGGCATGAGTTATACCGTAATACTCAAGGCCGTCATGGTAGAGAGTGCCTGGCTGAAGCCGGCTCATAGCCTCCTCTATCTGCTCACGTGACTGTGTGCCGGCGGCTCCCTCATATATAACTTCACCGGTCATTACAAACTTCTCACGCGCGTCAGAGGCGCGTTTCAAACGCTCCTGAATCGTTGAAATCTGAGAATCTTGATAACCGTTACGACGCACTCTCCCGGAGTTGAAAAGGCTTAATGTCGCAGCCGCCTTGATACGCTTGTCGGTCTGAGCGGCAGCAAAAGTGTATCCGCCTCCGCCGCAAATGCCGAGGGCTCCGATGCGCCCGGAATCAACCCCTTCGTAACGAGATATGAAATCAATCATTCCCCGCACATCGTTGATACGGTTCTGCGGGATGTCAAGATTACGCGGAACACCGCCGCTTGCTCCTTGATAAGAGGCATCGGCCGCGATGGCTACATATCCGAGTTCGGCAAGACGCTGGGCATATTGTCCGGCCGTCTGCTCCTTTACGCCCCCGTTAGGATGCGACACGACTACGGCAGCATATTTTTTATTTGAGTCAAATCCGGCAGGAGTATACACGTTTGCCGCAATCATATTGCCGTTAAGATTGTAGAATACCGGATGGATATTGACTTCTCCCGGTTTATTTTCAGTAATCGCGTCTGCGTATACCAAACCGAAGGGATTATCCTTATAATCAAATATTTCCTGAGAATAAGATTTTGTTGTCATTGTCATCAAAATAATTGAAACTAATGTGGTGAATCTCATAATTTTATCTAGTTAGTTTATTTTACTTCCGAATCAGCGGACATATCCGATACGTTCAAGCCATTGCCTTACGGAACGGGCCGACGGCATGTCTATCCCGTCGTCATCGTTCTGCGGCTGACGTATATTGCCGGGCTCAAGGTCTTCAGGCAGTTCTGCGGGAATATGCACGGCTCCCGGAGTGGATTTATACAACTTTTGCATCGTCTCGTTAAGGTATGTCCTCGCACCGTAAGTCACAAAGGGAATCACCACCTTACCGCTAAGATCATAGCGCTCAAGAAATGTGCATACTACCATAGCAGGCTGATGCCACCAGCATGGAGTGCCGACAAATATGGTATCATACTTTTCAATCTGGCTCTCCGAAAGATAAGTTTTGACCTCTGGACGCAGATCGTTGTAGGCCTCGTTTTGGATTTTCTCGGAATCGTCATACGGATTTTTGGCATATGGGATTGCCGGTTCGATAAAAAATATGTCACACCCGGTTTCTCGGCTTATTGCCTCGGCAACCGCTTGAGTATGCCCTTCCGCAGAGAAATAGGCCACCAGTGTTTTCGTATCGCCGCCAAGTTCCGACGACGCGGGGTTATCCGACACTTCGGGTTCATTGCTGTCAGAGCAGCTTGCAAATGCCGTTAATGGCAGTAATAGAGTCAAAAGAACTGAAAGTTTTTTCATCGCTATCTACGGTTATTTGTTATTATAATCATTTTCATCTACTTTTTCAAGCCATTGAGTCGCTCCGAGAGCGGTTCTGGTATTTATGGCGATATGAGAGAAATTACTGTCGGGAGCTGCTCCATGCCAATGTTCCACACCGGGCTTTATCGCCACGACATCGCCGGGATTCAATACTTGTACGGGATTGCCGCGTTCCTGATAATAGCCCTTCCCCGAAGTGGCTATCAATATCTGTCCACCCGGATGTTTATGCCAATCGTTATGGGCTTCGGGGTCAAATATCACATCGGAAACCACCACATCAAAATTCTCCATATCGGTCATAAGTCTTGAGAGCCACGCTTTGCCGTCAAACGTGGCGGTATTTATTTCCGCGCCTTTCGGGAAAAGCATATTTTTCTCCATCCGGTTTTTAGCGGCGAGAGCCTTTATTTCCTCAATCTGTGGCTGAGTCACACCCAGTCTCATGGCAATCATGGAGTGTGATTTGAGCATCGGCTCCACTCCGTCGCCAAGCGATGCTATCACCGCTATGGTAGCCAGCTCGCGGTCGGCATAACTTATAGCATCCCGCTCAAAAAGGTCGGAAAACAAGTGTTCCTTTAAAAATACCTCGATTTCCGGAGCGAGCACGGCATAGTCGGCTTTCGGAGCTTCGGCCGATACTCCCGATATCTCAGAGAGTATCTCACGTCCGCGAGCGTAACGGTCGCGAGACGGATTTACCGATGTCGATTCACGCCCCCAATTGTCAGCAATCCCTTTGTCCTTACGGTCATCGATAACTTTTACGAGCGTTTTCAGCCCTTGCAAGGAGCGTGGAAAGCCGCAGTAAGCGTAAGTGTGAACCAATACTTCCTTGACCTCGTTCACTGTCATGCCGTTGTCAAGAGAGCTGTTCAAGGAGTTGTAGAGCGAATCAAGTTCGCCTACAGCCGTGTATGATGCAATCGACGCGATATCGGCCTGCCGTTGAGACAGCTGCGGAAATACCGGCGATGGCAACAGAACAGCCAGAGCGAAAGTCGCGGAAACTAAATATCTTTTCATATATCCTTGGTTTTTATCTGTCTACGTTCAAATTTTCATGTTGCAAAATTACTGCCGCTTTAGCCCGTTGTAAATACCATAATTACGGAATTGACTATAATATTTACCGATACGCACAGTGAAACTGCAACATTTTATTTAACTTTGCGTTAAGTCATTAACATGATAATAAACATAACCGACACAGTATGGACCGCATAGTAAACGTGAATACCGTTACCGATTTTGACCGCATATGGGGCATTGAAACGCGCCATCCCCTTGTCAATGTGATGGACGGGACAAAACTCTTCACCCCGGTGCCGCATTGTCGCAAGCACTTCAATCTGTATGTAATCTACATAAAAGACATAATCTGTGCCGACAGCATCACCTACGGACGCGGAAAATATGATTTCCAGGAAAACACGCTGGTATTTGTCGGCCCGGGACAGGTTCTGGGGCATACTGCCGACGGTTCAACCTTTCCGGCGATGGGATGGTGCCTCTATTTCAGCCCTGAATTATTGCGCGGCACTCCTCTTGCCGGACGCATGAGAGACTACACATTTTTCTCTTATGCGATAAACGAGGCTCTCCACATATCACAGGAGGAACGTCGGACAATCATTGACTGCCTGAAAAAAATCGATGACGAAATCAACAATGGCAATGACCGGCACAGCAACAGGATAATAGCATCGGCGATAGAGTTGTTTCTCAATTATTGCTCGCGATTCTATGACCGGCAGTTTGTCACCCGCAAGAAAATCAACAAAGACACCATCACAGCCTTTGAAGAACTGGTCGATGATTATTATTCATCCGGGAGAGCTCAGGAACACGGCACGCTGACGGTCAACTGGTGTGCGGAAAAACTTAACCTGTCGCCAAATTATTTCGGCGACCTCATCAGGAAAGAAACAGGGAAATCGCCAAAAGAATATATTCAGACCAAAAGCATCAACATCGCCAAGGAGATGCTTTGGCAAACAAAACTGAGCATCAGCGAGATTGCTTACTCTCTTGGCTACCAATATCCTCAATATTTCAGCAGGGCGTTTAAAACCGCCACAAACATGACTCCTAACGAATATCGCAATAAAGAGGTATAAGAGGTATAAAATGTATCATATATAGAGTGCCGACATGAAAAACTCATGCCGGCACTTTTTATATCACCTGCCCTGAAACAGGAATCAATATTCCTGCCAGGATGTTATGCCAATGGAATCTACAGGCCGCGACACAAACGCTTTCACATATGCCGACGCAAGACGCGCATTGGTAAGCAGCGGAATATTGTGATCGATTGCGTGACGGCGTATGCGATAACCGTTGGTCAGCTCGCGCTTTGTATGGTTCTTCGGTATATTTATTACCAGATCAACAGTATGGTCGCTGATAACATCAAGCACGGATTGTCCCTCCTCATCGGGCCAGCATACCTCGTTTGCATTAACTCCATTAGACGCAAGGAAAGCCGCAGTGCCGGGAGTGGCGTAAATCTTATAGCCGCAGGAATCGAGAAGACGGCACGCTTCGAGCATATCCACTTTAGCTCTGACATCACCGGAGCTCACAAGAACACCCTTGGTCGGAATATGATGACCTACTGAGATTATGGCATTGAGAAGAGCTTCGTCGAAATCACGTCCAAGACATCCCACTTCGCCGGTAGAAGCCATGTCCACACCCAATACCGGGTCAGCTTTATGCAGACGGGCAAACGAGAATTGTGACGCTTTCACGCCGATATAATCAATATCAAACGTGGATGTGTCAGCAACCTCCGGCTTTTCTCCGAGCATTATTCGGGTCGCAGTCTCTATGAAATTCTTTTTAAGAACCTTGCTTACAAACGGGAATGAACGCGACGCTCTCAGATTGCATTCAATCACTTTCACATAATTGTCTTTTGCAAGATACTGAATATTGAACGGACCCGAGATATTGAGGGCTTCGGCGATACGGGCGCTTATACGCTTGATGCGACGCGCGGTAGCCATGTAGATTTTCTGTGCGGGGAATACAAGCGTTGCGTCTCCTGAATGCACGCCGGCATATTCCACATGCTCTGAAATGGCATATTCCACAATCTGGCCGTTACGGGCCACAGCGTCAAATTCAATCTCTTTGGCATTCTGCAAGAATTCGGATACCACAACAGGATACTCTTTTGACACTTTCGCAGCCTGACTCAAAAAGCCGTGCATCTGCTCATAATCATAGCATACATTCATCGCGGCGCCTGACAATACGTAGCTCGGACGTATCAGAACCGGAAATCCCACCTCTTCAACAAAAGAATGAATCTCCTCCTCGGTAGTCAGCTCCTTCCATCTGGGCTGGTCGATACCGAGCTGGTCAAGCATCGCGGAAAATTTGTGACGGTTTTCCGCACGGTCGATCGACACAGGAGAAGTGCCCAATACCGGTACATGGCGGCGATAAAGCTTCATCGCAAGATTGTTTGGGATCTGGCCTCCCACGCTCACGATAACTCCGCGCGGAGTCTCAAGGTCAATAATATCCATGACACGTTCAAAACTTAGCTCGTCGAAATAAAGCCTGTCACACATGTCATAATCGGTAGAAACAGTCTCAGGGTTATAGTTGATCATCACGGCCTTGTAACCGAGCTTACGACATGTTGTCGCAGCATTGACCGAACACCAGTCAAACTCGACAGAGCTGCCGATACGGTATGCGCCTGAGCCGAGAACGATTATATTGTTACGCGAGTTAAGGTCATATGGAATCGCATTTTCAGTTGCCCCGTAAGTGACATAAAGATAGTTGGTAAGTTCGGGATATTCCGAAGCCACAGTAGTGATGCGACGCACACGTGGCGTTACATCAAGTTCCTTACGGCGGTTGCGCACACGAAGCACATCGGATTCCATGTTTCCGGTCGGATTTTCAACCAGACGTGAAATCTGGAAATCGGAGAACCCAAGACGTTTTGCCTCAAGCAGAGTCTCGCGGTCAAGTTCTTCCACTGTCCCGCCGCGTTTACGCAAAGAATCGGCAAAACGCACAATATTGGCAAGACGCTCGATAAACCATATGTCTATTTTCGTCAGCTCTGCCACACGTTCAGGCGTATAACCCTCTTCAAGAGCCTGGGCGATGGCAAAAATACGCATATCGGTGGGATGAGTGAGTGCGTGTTCAAGATTGTCGACATGAAGGTCGGAATTACCGACAAAGCCATGCATCCCCTGCCCTATCATACGCAATCCTTTTTGGATTATTTCCTCAAAAGACTTTCCAATCGACATGATTTCTCCCACTGACTTCATCGACGAGCCGATCTCCCGGTCGACTCCGACAAATTTAGACAAGTCCCAACGCGGAATCTTCACTATCATATAATCGACTTCAGGAGCCTTGGCTGCGGAATAAGGAGTACCCGGCTCGCCAATCTGGTCAAGAGTATAACCAAGAGCAAGCTTTGCGGCCACGAAAGCCAGCGGATAACCCGACGCTTTCGATGCAAGAGCCGAAGAGCGGCTGAGACGGGCGTTAATTTCAATAATGCGGTAATCATTGGTTTCGGCATTGAATGCATACTGGATGTTGCATTCACCGACGATTCCGATATGACGCACTACACGGGTCGCTATATCCTCAAGCAGCTTGATCTGTTCCGGAGACAATGACACGATAGGAGCAACGACTATACTCTCGCCGGTATGAATTCCCAGAGGATCGAAATTCTCCATCGGCACAACGGTAAAACATAAATCCGCACCGTCGCGAATAACCTCAAATTCGATCTCTTTCCATCCCTTAAGCGATTCCTCTACAAGAATCTGGCGTGAATATGCCAACGCGCTTTCACAATGAGTTATAAATTCCTCATCGTTATTGCATATTCCCGATCCGAGACCTCCGAGAGCATATCCCGAACGCACCATTACAGGATAACCTATACGGTGAGCCACCGACAGCGCGTCCTCAATATTCTCGACTGCCTGGGAAACAGGTGTTTTTACTTCGATTTCATTAAGCTTCTTGACAAACAGGTCTCGATCCTCCGTAATCATAATCGCCTCGACTGAGGTGCCGAGCACCTTGACACCATATTTGTCAAGAGTGCCGTCAAGATATAGTTGAGTGCCGCAGTTAAGAGCTGTCTGACCGCCGAAAGCAAGCAAAATGCCGTCGGGACGTTCCTTTTTTATAACCTCCTCGACAAAATACGGGGTTATAGGCAGAAAATACACACGGTCGGCAACACCTTCCGAAGTCTGAATCGTAGCAATGTTAGGATTGATAAGCACCGATTCAATGCCTTCCTCACGCAATGCCTTAAGCGCTTGGGAACCGGAGTAGTCAAATTCGCCCGCTTGGCCAATCTTCAAGGCGCCCGAGCCTAGCAATAACACTTTTTTCATCGTTCTTATAAATCAGTGGGATAAACGGTTAGTTTTTTGCAAAATTACGAATTTTGCCTAATTCCGCCCTATCTGTCATAAGAAAAAAATGACAAAGCCTCACCATAAATGCATTTCCGACAAACCACTTTCAAAAAATTCTGTATCCCACGTAGGAATAGAATTTGAAAAATACTCGCGGGAACATGGACAGAATACGATGAGTATTGTTTGACGAGAACGGAAACAACGTCCCGGCAAAATCAGGTTCCTACAGTATTCCCATTGAGATAAAACCGCTGTTTTCTTCGTCTTCTGAAAAAATTTTAGGGGGTTGCGATAATTTGTGCCTACTTTGTGTCAAATTATGTATTATCTTTGCGGAAACATTAAAAACATCTAATACTACACAACCATGTCACACACATCATCAACTTACGCGGATGTTCGCTCCGAACGTCCTAAAAGAAGTCAAAGACCACATACTGTTCGCAATGGCATCTCCTCCGGAAGCATATCGGCGAATAGATTCACGACCTTTTCCGATATGGAATTTGAGCTTCAGAGAAATTGCCCGACACCTATTTTATTATTAATTTTACAGTCTAAACGAAAAAGAAATATGACAATAGATACAAAAGAAAACCTTGGCCCGATGAAGCTGATATTCAACTATAACAATGTTTTCTACAGCTTCTTCTATGATGACCTTAGCGGTTGCATACACCGCTCACGGGAATATGCGCTCAACTATGTATATTCAGGAGAGATGATTCTTGATAACGGAAGTGAGAAAATCCATGTCCGAAAAGGTGAATGTGTGTTTATTCCGCGCGACCATCACTTCATGTGCGATCTGAGCATCGAGGAAATCGCACATTATACCGGCCGCAGTCTCGCCACGTTCAAGCGTGATTTCAAGAAAATCAGCGACCTCACACCCGAAAAATGGCTTATCAAAAAACGTCTTGACAAAGCGTATGAGCTTATGAAAACCGGGAAAAAGAAAGTCGTTGAGGTTTATGCCGAAGTCGGATTCCGCAATCCTTCCCATTTCTCGACCGCGTTCAAAAAAGAATTTGGAATCGCTCCTACCGCCGTTATGAATTAAAACCTGAATAATTGATTATTCGCAAATGAAATGATTCTAACACTCTTGGTCAGGTAACATAGGAGATTTTTCAAAACTGTCACGATCGATGGATTGATTCCTGACCTGAGTTCTATAATTAAATATTGTAATTTTATTACGGCACGATATTCCCATTCTCACAAGAGCGTAAATGCGTAAATCAGCGTTCAGTAGTTCTCCTTTTTTCGGAACAACACAAGCAGAAGCCACACTTCTGATTTACAGTATCAAGACTATCGGCTGGACAACTTCTGCCGGAAAGCGGAAAATATAAGGACTACTACATGAGCGGCAGCTATCTCCGTCCCTTCACAGTCGAATTATGGCATCACCATAAAATTTTAATGCAAAAACAGAAAAAAACGGGTAAAATTTCAATGTCAAAAAGATTGTTTTTAACTTTATTAATCATTAACATATAAAATATCATGAGACAAATTTTTGCAGTCGTCCTGTCAGCAGCGGCAATCTTCTCGGCAGGAGCACAGTCCGACGATAAAAACATTATACGGATCGCCACCGACAACACTGACCTCGTGCTTGAGGTCGGACCGAACAAGCGTGTCTATCAGACCTATCTCGGCCCCAAGCTGCTTCACGAATCTGACCTGCAGAATCTTTCATGGAGTCAGCACGCCAGCTCTGACGCTTCGGTAACTACCAGAGGTTGGGAAGCATATTCCACTTCCGGTAACGAAGATTACTTTGAGCCCGCGCTCGGAATTACCCATGCCGACGGAAATATGACCACATATCTTTATTATGTAAGTTCCTCTCAGGAAAAAATACCCGGAGGCGTTCATACCCGCATTAACCTTAGAGATGACCGGTATCCGGTCAATGTGACCCTGAACTATTTGGCATATCCAAAGGAAAATGTCATCAAGACATGGACGGAGATTTCACATCAGGAAAAGAAACCGATTTCGCTGTCACAGTATGCTTCAGCAATGCTCTATTTTAACGAGCCTCAGTATTGGCTCACGGAGTTCAGCAGCGACTGGGCCAAGGAAGCCCGAATGAGCAGCCAGCAGTTGCAGTTCGGCAAAAAGGTGATCGACACCAAACTCGGAAGCCGTGCCGCAATGCACACCCATCCTTTCTTTGAAGTCGGTCTCAATGGACCGGTCAAGGAACATAGCGGTGAAGTATTGATGGGCACACTCGGTTGGACAGGCAATTTTCGTTTCACATTCGAGATTGACAACGTGGGCAATCTCCGTGTAATCCCCGCCATCAATCCTTATGCCTCGGTCTATGAGCTAAAGGCCGGAGAAGTATTCACCACTCCGGAGTTTATCTTCACCCTCAGTTATGACGGAGCAAGCCAGGGCAGCCGCAATCTCCATGACTGGGCACGCAAATATGAACTTAAGGACGGAGAAGGAAGCCGCCTTACACTCCTGAACAACTGGGAGAACACCGCCTTTGACTTCAATCAGGAGATTCTTGCAGAACTTATGAAAGAGGCCAAGCACCTCGGAGTGGACATGTTCCTTCTGGATGACGGATGGTTCGGCAACAAGTATCCTCGTAAAGACGACCATGCAGGGCTCGGAGACTGGGAAGTGACTCATGACAAGCTTCCCGGCGGAATTACGGCTCTTGTGAAATCGGCAAAAGACGCAGGCGTAAAATTCGGCATCTGGATTGAGCCAGAAATGGTCAATCCCAAGAGCGAGCTGTACGAGAAACACCCTGACTGGGTGATAGAACAGCCCAACCGCGACACATATTATTACCGTAATCAGCTGGTACTGGACCTCAGCAATCCTAAAGTCCAGGACTATGTGTTTGGTGTAGTTGACAACATCCTTACAGAGAATCCCGATGTGGCATATTTCAAATGGGACTGTAACAGCCCGATTACCAATATCTACTCCCCCTACGCAAAAGATAAGCAGCGACAATTCTACGTTGACCACGTGTGCGGTGTCTACAACGTACTGAAACGTGTCAAGGACAAATATCCGAATGTCCCGATGATGCTCTGTTCAGGCGGTGGCGCTCGATGCGATTACGAGGCTCTCAAATATTTCACAGAGTTCTGGTGTTCTGACAATACCGATCCTATAGAGAGAATTTATATTCAGTGGGGCTTCTCTCAGTTCTTCCCGGCAAAAGCTATGGCAGCCCATGTTACAAGCTGGAACAAAAACACATCCGTGAAATTCCGTACCGATGTTGCCGCCATGTGTAAACTCGGTTTTGATATAGGACTGAAAGAACTCAGCACCGACGAACTTGCTTACTGCCAGCAGGCCGTAGCCAATTGGAAAAGACTCCAGCCCGCAGTAATGGACGGAGACCAATACCGTCTCGTTTCTCCCTACGAAACAAATCATGCGGCTGTGGAGTATGTGGATAAATCAAAAAATATGGCTGTGCTTTTCGCCTACGACCTGTCACCCAGATTTCAGGAGAAACTTCTGACAGTAAAACTTCAGGGACTTCAGCCGGAGAAGAAGTATATTGTGCAGGAGATCAACCTAATGCCGGACACGCAATCGGAATTCGCTCAGAATGGCAAGGTTTATACCGGCGACTATCTGATGAAAGTAGGCCTGGATGTATTCACATTTAAGCATAACCAATCTCGAGTAATCGAGATTAAAGCTATCTGATCTATCGATTGAGCTTTTCAGAAACTATGATTGAGCTTCACAGCAACTTTGTTGTGGGGCTCTTTATGTAATTTTGCAACATAAAAATCACAAATCTCATAATATCAATAATCATGACAATGACCGCAAGCGCCTGTAATCATTCCGACTATGACCATATCAAAAAGGATGAGCAGGAACCGAATAAGCCGGTTTTGAGTGAAAAGTGCCGGTGAGATTGAGAATGCCGTCATGATTCTTCATGGAGAGAAAGCTCACTCATTCTATTTCGGTAGCGACGCTTACAAAAAACTCACCGTAACCCCGGGCAAGGAGAACAACAAGCTCTTCATGGTCATTCCCAGCGCAAGCCATACCGACCTCTATGACCAGAAAGACATCGTCCCCTTTGCCGAAATTGAAAAGTTCTTTAATGAATATATAGGTAAATAAGTCCGCCAATTCTGACGGACAATCTCTTCTACATATTCCACGAGGAAATTAAACAGAAGCTTGTCAATACCCTCATATGATTTTGTCAGCCTATTAAGCTGATTATGTGAGAAATTTGTCGTAACTTTGTAATTGAATCAGTAACAAGAAAGTAAAATAATGGCAATTAAATGCCAATGGCGGCAGATTCCCTCTAAACTCAGCCAGGTTTCAATTATAATGATATTAGCGATAATCACATCGTTAGTATCTTGTGACAATAACAATACTTCGGAATTTTATAACGGATTACAAAAGGCTGAAGATTTACTCTCAGATAATAAAAAAGAAGATGCGCTTACACTGCTTTTTGAACTTGAGAATAATCTTGACGAAACGACTCCAGACACTTTGAAGTACAAGATATTGTCAAGAATTGGCAGCATATATTATTCTGATTTCAAAAAAGAAAAGGCTGATGTCTATTTTAAAAAGGCATTAGCTATTGCACGTAAATGTAGCAACGATTATGTAAGCACAGCATTGTGGAACAGGTGTCTGACTATATCCGATAACGATTCTATTTTGGCCTATCTAAAAGAATGCCAAACCATTAGCCATGAATGTGAATCAAAATATACTGAAGCGATGTCAGGAATTAATCTTGCAAGCGCATACATCCAATCGGGAAATATGGATAAAGCACGTGAGGTACTTGACAATATGGATTATGTGATTGGCAATGACAGTGTTCTAATGGCTGAATTGTCAAATGCCAAATTGAATTACTTTATTATTGATAAGAGTTTTGACAAAGTCAAAGAAATACTTGACAAGCAAAATGTAAGTGATTTGAATTTATATGGCAGGCTCTCACGTTATCAAAAATTCTATATTATTGAATTTGAAAATGGAAGATATGAGAAAGCCCTTGAATATCGCGATTCCATCGACGGAATAAGAAGCAAAATTGACTCAACAAGTTTTGATGAAAAACTGTCTAAGACGGAATCGGAATTCACATCAAAACTCAATAAAGAGAGGAAAAACAGAGAGGTTACAATCATAATCGCTTTGTGCATTATCATTGTATTATCGGTTTTCCTTTTTGACGGAATCAAACGCAGGCTTATGATGAGAAAACAACTTGAACTAAATGAGCAAATATTAAAACTAAATCTCAAAATAGCTCAACTTACAGAATCTCATAAAGAGAGCGACACATCGAACCGCGAGGTTAATGCAGACGTTCAACCCGAAGTGATTGAAAAGTTGAGGTTGAATAAAGAACTGTTTATAAGTCAGCCGATATATAGCCGATTAAAACAACTAAACCTAAAGCGTAATTCAGAGATGATTGACAAGACAGCAGCAAAAGAAGTCCTGGATGGAGTAATCGGACAATTTGCGGACGTCTGCTCCAATCTTAGACAGCTTTATGGAGGAATGACCTATGACGATGTGTTGTATTGCGCTGCAATCTATATCGGATTCTCTAAAGAAGTAGCATCCGTAGCTTTTGGATCCAGTGAGGATGCACTCCGCCGACGTAAAAGCCGAATCAAACAAAAGCTTCCCCCGAATGTTTTTGAAGCCATTTTTGGGACAAAAGCGTGACATTCTGCTTATGTCACACTTTTGTCCGACCTGATATATAGACGATTGCGACTGGCTGCTCTAACTTTGCAGCAGACACAAATAACCGTTTATATATGGAAAGAATCATCCTTATCATCACTCTCCTGATTGCTGTATCCACCGACATACAAGCACAGGATTCTCTCGATTCTCTACTTATAAATAGAGATCTCGATGAAGTTGTCGTAACTGCACAAAGAAAGTACACCAAACCGACAGCTCGCGGGCTGAAAGTTTCGATGTCCGGCAATCCTCTCTCAAAGATTGGCAGCGCAACAGACGCAATCATGCAGATGCCGCTTATCGACGGCTCTGCAGGTTCCATCTCTGTCCTCGGCAAAGGCACTCCTGTGATATACATCAATGGTCGAAAAATGATGAGTTCATCTGAGATTACCAACTTGAAATCTTCTGATCTCGCTTCCGTTGAAATCATCACGAATCCTTCTGCTGAATATGGCTCTGATGTGTCAGCCGTAATCCTCATTAAAACAAAGCAACCACTCGCCGGATTATATGTCTCCGGCAAAGGGATGGTTCAGGCATCAGAAGAATGGTCGGAATCAGCAGGGGCAAATCTGCAGTATCACAATGATAACGGACTGACTGTTTTCGGTGACATTTCCTATGCTTGGGATGGTTTTAAGCAAAAGCGTCATTATGCTGAGCTATTCAGAGAAATCTCAAACTCAAATAAACTCCTTACGACCCTATCAGATGAAACAGTTCAGAAACGCTGCCAGTCGCTAACAGTGGATGGTGGCTTAAACTATGATTTCGGGAAAAACTCCATAGGGCTTAAGTATATCTTCAGCCGCACGCCCAAAAGCAGGTTTGGCAGTGAGGGTTATACTTCAACCGATGCGTTGCCAATAAGCGACATCTCATCGGCAACGTCACTCAAGACTCAGTCCTTCGACCATTATATCAATGCTTTCGGCGATTTCAAACTGCCGTTCAGTGTCGGTCTGCGTATGGATTTGGATTTTATGTCTGGAAAGAAATTATCTTGTTGGGATGCAACAGAAAATGAAACCGAAAGGAATATAACGAATAATAATAGATCGCGACATGATTATTTTGGTGCCAAGCTAAGGATTAATAGAAACTTCGGCAATATTGAGGTTGAGGCCGGGGCGGAATATGCCCATACAAAAAACGACCAATACTTTACCAGTCAAGGGCTATCGGAAACGTTCCTGACATCGGCATCGGATATAGTACGTCAGAATCTGCAAGCATATTATGTGTCATTTGATTATGATATTAGTCCCAAATGGAACATTTACGGAGGCATTCGGTATGAAACCACAGGTTCTCGTTATGAGAAAGATTACATCCATGACAATAAGCTTTCAAGAAGATACCATGATATTCTTCCCAATTTAGGAATCCAGTTCAAATCTTCAGTGAATCTAACGATGTACTATCGGGCTAAAGTCAGCCGTCCTTCATATTCTTTGCTTGACAAAAACTTTGCCTACGTCACACCGACTCTTTGGGAAACAGGCAATCCGGAATTGGCTGCTTCGAGAACTCACAATGCAGGTATTTCATTATATTACCGGAATTTTGTCTTTCAAGGAACATATATACGTTCTGAAAAAGCAATTGGAAGTATCTATCAATATAGTGCGGAAATTAGCGCAAATGTCAGAACCAATATCAATCTTCCGGATTATGATACCTGGCAGTTAGTTGCATCACAAGGATTCCACGCCAAACTCTGGCATCCAACAATTCAAGGCGTATTATTGCTTCAAAATCTGAAATACGGGAATCCAACGCGGAAATATGACAAGCCGTTCTATCAGTTGTCGCTGAACAACAGATTCGATTTACCGGCAGGTATCTATGCCTACATCTCAGCATTTTATCTTGGAACCGGTAATACATCCACCACTTATTCTCGCGGAACATGGCAAATAGCATTGACTCTCAACAAGAGTTATCGTAACTGGACATTCACTATGTCAGCAAACGACATCTTTGGGACATGGAAGCAGAGATTTGACACTTATTCAAATTCAGTAGATTACAAATCAGACAGAAAGGGAGCTTCGCAATATGCATCTCTCACAGTGCGATATACCATCAATGCCTCAAAAGGGAAGTACAAAGGCAAAGCCGTGCGAGAAGACGAGATGAACCGCTTTTAGAAACAGCTTAACCATACTATCAAATTTAACATTTCAACCTGCTTTTGCAACTAACCCGTAATATTTTTCAGTGTTCCTTGATTTTGGCAAAAAGAAAAAACGCTGAAAACCAAGTGGTTTCAGCGTTTTTCTACATTTAGCATTTTTGCTTTGTGACCCCGGAGAGGCCGGGATATATCGTTGTAACTAAGTAGTATTCAGAATATTGCAATGCCGTCATATCCGTTGTTCACGAATTGCACACGACACTATTTCAATGTTCTTCCCCATTATTCCATTGGGGTGATGCAAAGTTACGAAGTATAATATAAGACCAAACTATCGTGATAAATTTTTTGCTCTGAATACATCACTTTGTTGTCGTGAAATTCGGCTAATCAGATTTTGCACCATTCTTCTATCTCTTTCATTTTCACAATTATTCAATAGCGAATGTGCTTCCATCATAAGATTAGAGTATTCTCTTTCCGTTTCTGACCCAAAGATTCTATCAGAATAAAGTTGGTCAAGTCGATTGACGATACTGCCATATTCAATAACTGTTATAGAGCCTGGAGATGCTGAAGAACGATGATTCTCAAACATCATCCTCTCAATCATCATTCTTAAATCTGACATTTGAGAACGTACAACATCAATGGATAGCAATTCTTTATTGTTATTATCTAATTTTGGCATAAGTGCAGGTGAATTTAATGCCATAAGTTTAACAATAGAATTGACATTACCTACTTCATTTTCGGCATTCTTGGTGGCATTGATGGCTTCACATAATTGATTTTGGCTTTCAATAACCTCATGATAGCGCATTTCCTTAGAATACTCTAAATATCGTAATGGCCCGATATCGAAAATTTTAGGAGTTCCTTTTTCTTGAATCAACACGACAGGTTTATCAAAAGCCTGTCTTATACCCAATTCAAATAGTACATTCGGATTTCTTGTGCTTAAATCGCATATCGCAATAGGTGCATCTATTAGCTTTTTAAGTATATCCAGATGAATTAGATTTGTTTCCTTTACCTCATCTGCTCGTGTTGCTATATAATCCGTTTTGGCGACGGCGGGCTTTATGATATCATTATACACATGTGCAAAGTGGTCGGATTCATACCCCTCACATTCTGCAATCGGCATAATCACAAAACAGTCTTTATTCTCTTTTTTAGTCATTTTATTTTAATTCCTCTTTCTAAAACTTTTTGATTGAAACCATACTTAATCTGATGCCTTTCCAGTTCATTACTTCTTGTTGGCCGTTTGTTATGACAAGCAGATTGTCGCAGTGAAGTTCTTCGGCGGCTTCGACAAGGGCATCGAGTTCGCGTTTGCGGGTTTTCTCGGAGGTCATATCGTAGCAAACCTGAATCAGTTGCTCTACTTTTGCACCTTTACGGGTGACGAAATCTATTTCTTTATCATTGCGGGTGCGATAATAGAACAGCGTTTTGCCGGGGATATAGCCGCGACGCAGGAGTTCTACAAATACTTGGTTCTCCAACAATCTTCCGAGGTTTTCACTAAGATTAAATGCCGTACTTTGCACAAAACCGTTATCAACGACATATACCTTTTTCGGAGCCTTGTTCATCAGTTTCAGCTTATTGTTGAAGCGTGGCAAATAGA
>CAZYXN010000016.1:0-8889 GCA_964651105.1 uncultured Muribaculum sp.
GACTTGTCGCTTATAAGTGTTTCGAGTTTGGCGTTTTCGCGGTGAAGGTCGCGGTTGTATTCTGCGGTCGAGCGATGGCGTGCGCCAGTCTCGTGTATGTCGTCACCACGGTCAAGGCCGTATTTACGGTTCACTTCAGCAAGTCGGGTATGCAGATCCCTCATGTGCTGCTGCGCCTCAATCTTGTTCTTGCCTCCGAGAACTTCCTTTGAGCAGAGGCGTCCGTCGGCGGTCAACGGCACGAATACACAATGTGCATGTGGTCCTGTCTCGTCGAGATGGACGATGAACGAGGCTACGTTTTCCTCTCCGAATTCTCGGCATACAAAATCATACACATCCTTTGCCCATCGCTCGATTTCGGGTTGCCGGATGAGATGCCCGTTGGTTTCCTCATACTCGTTGAGCTCCTGACTGCCGAAAGCCATCTCGCGCATCCGCTCACGGTTGCCGCCGAATACGACCATGACTGCACGGTTGGAGATGGCGGTCACTCGGGCACCCGGTCGGAGATGTTTTTTGATTATCTCCTCGACCCTGTCGCCTATGCGCCGCGATTTGTCAACGGCGGTTATCACTCCTCCGGGACCGACTTGAAAATTCAAGGCGGTTCGGGAGCGGTCGTAATTGTGGTCTGGATTCTTGGCCTTTCGCTCGAAGAGTTCATTGCTCCAGTTGCGCTGATGTTCGTTGCTGACATTGGCATCGACTGATTTGACGGACTTGAAGTCCATCATCTGTTTTGGTGACGACATATAAATATTGGTGCTTTTGGTTATGGGTTGGTTGGAATTGATTATATAACAGGGGTGCTTGCACAGTCAGTCTCCACATCGGAGCCGCCAACCTTCGCATGAAGGTATATTAGGCTATACCTTGCCAGGTCTTATTGCAAGCAATCCCTCTACGTCTTTCCGGATGCGTCCGACATCTATTCAATAGCGGCCTCGAAGTCCGGAATACACTGTTTTGTGAAATTAAAATCGGTAGAATTTTGATGAAATGATGAAAGTGCGTCTAACTCGCAGTATTACAGTTCAATTCATTTCATCATAAGATAATATTTAATGAAAGGGGAATAATTGGAGGCTTCTCAACACCTGTAAAATCTTTTGATGAAAGCCTACGACGCTATAACTTGCTGATTTTCTTCCTTTTCATTAAAGTATTCATCAATTCATCAAAATAGAGATAAATTCAAAATAAAATCTTTAGAGACTGTGTAGTATCTGCCGACTGAGGTCTTGGCGGTGTACTTGGCAGGTGGAATCCCCATCGAATAGAAGCGGTAGGTAAGAGAGTTTGATGCCGGTTTGAGGTGCCAATATATCTGCAACAGGCGACGTATCTCGCTCGTCTCAGCACGGACATTTCGATATGTGAGTAAGGTTGCGATATCGTTTACAACAAAAGATACCGATGTGTCGCGGGTGTAATCCATTATCTCAATCAGCAACTCGGCAACCTCAAACTCAATCTTGGAGCGGTTGGAGATCACAATACGGTTGAGGGCTGCGGTGCGCAGTCTTTCCGGACTGAACCACATTCGGTTTTCGCACTGCACCGACAATTCCCTCTGCATAAGGAAGTGGAGAAACGCCGGAATCTGCGTCACAAGTTTCTTCATATAGAAAGGGTCATCTGTTTCCAGAGGGTTAATCTTACGCACCCAGTAGCGGACTTCCTCGCGGTCAATTACAATAGGGAAATGCTCGTTATTGGAACAGAGGACAAACTTTCCGAAGAACGCAATCTCATTGCGGTCTTTGCCTTTGGACTCTATCTTGTATGAGGTTGCCGTACTGAGATTCTTCAGTCGCTCGGAATCTTCACGCCGTGACAGTAAGACTTCATCTACCATTATTAGGAGTTTGCCAGCCCAATCGGAGTTGAACTTGCTGCGGAAATCCTCATTGGTGTTGAAGGTGGTGTTATCCTGAAAGATTGCCTTGAGCAGATTTAGGAAAGTGGTCTTGCCGGTATTGCGTTGCTCCGATACCAATATCAGAATAGGGAGCTTTTGAAGCGGCATCTGATACAGCAACTGGATATAGTCAAGACCATACTCGTAATGCTCCTCGAAGATGTGACGAAGCAGCCCGTCAATCGCGCTCCAGTCTCCCGGCACCGGTTGATGCGTGATAGGTTCATAGAGATTGTAGGCGTTGCCGATTATCTTGCGGTAATCGGTATGGCTCGGAACGGTACAGAAGCAGTCATACTTCGGCACATCATTCAGAAAGTCCTTCCCGAAGTCCGCTTTGATGGTCGAAGCCTTCCAATAGACGAGACACTTGCAGGTGGTACCATTCGCCTGCGGTCGCAACACCTCCCGGTAATAATCTGTGCCGACGCGGATATAGGGACACCCGCTATCCTCTTGATAGAACTTTTCGTTTTGCTCCGTGGACACATCAATATATTCCACATCCACGACCTGAGATTCCTCATCCGATGCCGCATCGCAGTGAGAAGCTTCATTGATGTAAGCCGGAAGCAGCATGATAGAATCTATTGTCATATCGCTCCCTTTATCATGCGTTCAACATCGGACAGACGGTATCTTACCTTGTTGCCTATCTTGATTTTCTCCAGATACTTGTCATTGTCCCATCTCCATAAGGTTGATAAGGTCACGCCAAGCATTTTGGCGGCTTCTTTGGCGGTAATGTAGATTTCTTCCTGAGGGGCGTTTGCCTCAATCTGTTCCTGGTTCCAGGCTTTGAAAGCCTCACGTAGATCATCAATATTCATGATGACCATCGTTGTTTGTTTTTGACTTGAATTTTGATCGTTGTAGAACATTAAAACTTTAAACGATTATGAATTTTATCTGCGCAAAATGATTGCGTAATTGTTTGATTTTTTCGCAAAGTTACAATGTCGAAAACAGTTTGTCAATAGCCCTGCTATGCTTTTAAGTATCTATAATAAAGGAGATTATATTTATATATAAATCAAAAGGCCATGTTGGTTTAACAAATATCCACATAGCGTTTCCGCTCGATGGAACTTCATGGAACAAATCGAATATATCTATAAGAAACCGGCAGCAAATGGGGTTTCATGGCAAGTATAAATTTTATCATTCGTTAGGAAATGCTCCCGGATTTATAAGTGTTGAATTAAGACGATTTAACTCTTGTCTTTGCGCAAATTCGTTCATGCAGCCATCTGCTTTTTGCGATGACAAAAGAAATCCGACAACGCGAACTATCGAATTGCCGGATTAAAGATGGAGTATTGCTGAATTTTTTGCTATTGCTGGTCGATTACCTCCCAATGGCCGCCTTTGTCGGAACCCACTCTGCGGATTTCACCTGTTTGTTTCAGTTTCCTCAAGATTTTCTTGATGCCAGATTCGGACATTTGCATCAAATCCATTAATTGATGAATCGTAGTATTGGGATTCTCTTTTAAGATTTCTATTATTTTCCGGTCACTTTTCTGGTTACCTTTCTGGTTACTTTTCTGGTCACTCTTTGTATCGGTTTGGTTCGGTTTCTGGTCTGCTTTATCTGAAGCATTGAACTGGTTAATGTCGGTTGTGCCGCCCAAGTTAATTGCCACGAATTTCTCGCGGGGAATGTGGACGGTAACACCGCCTTGTTCAATGGAGAATGTCGGTGGAGTTAGACCATCGGCTTTGAAGCCGTTGACAATCTTTTCGATGCCTCGCCCCCATGCCTCGATGAATCCGGCTCGATAAAATGCCTCTGCCATTTTCGGATTACGAGGCTGGGATGTATGCTTGCCCATAAGCTTCTCAACGGATAAATCATCCGGCAGCTTTCCTTCATTCCAAAGACGGATGTGGTCGCTGTAAACGCTCATCTGCGTCCACGTGCCCTGATGGTCGCGGTGAACTATCGAGTTGCAGATGATTTCACGTAAGGCTTCTTCGGGGAGTTCAAGCGGCTCTACGCGCTGCATTCCTTCATAGTGAATGGGGCGTATGAGATACTTCTCGTCCAGAACACGCATAACTCTTTCCGGCATCTGTATGAGGTTGCCGTCAACAATCTCCTGACTTAGCAAGTCAAAATTGGTAGAGCCGAAACGCCCAATCTTGAAACTTGATGTAACGAAACGCCGTTGAGGGTGTTTACCAAAAAGCAGAATGGCACCATTGCACGGAACGCCATCCTCCATTAACCCAAGATTCGAGATGACCTCCTCCGGCGTGGAATTCTCTGCATCGGGAGACATTCGCTTCTCCTTGATACCTTTCTTCAAAAAATAACGGATTGCTTCTGGGTCTATATCGTCAATCGTCGCGCCATAACAAGGCATATCTTCCCAGCTTCTTCCGAATTTCTTCATCAGAAACTGCTGCAATGCCAGTCCGCGCAACTCTTGATTGGTTGCGCCACTTCGCATATAGAAAGCTCCTTTATAAGATATCGGAATGTTGGACTGCTCAATGTCAATCTCGATTATATCCTTTCCATCTCGCTCTATATGACTGACAGAAGGAACGATACCCAACATCGTCACAATCTTGTTGGGAATATCCTCCAGCTGCTGATGAAGATGCGTAACGCCAACGACAGACATATCATCGTCGATGCCAATATATATCTTACCACCCTGCGCATTAGCGAAGCCGCACACCCACTTGAGGTATTCGTCCTTCCAAATGCGTTTATATTCTGTATTTTGATTCTCGTTGTTCATTCTGCAAATTTAGCAAATATACGCTATTTCAATAACCCATGACATTGACAAGCTCACGCTTCATGTCCTCGTCGATTTCACGGTATCTTGCAAAAGCCTTGCTTCCTACGGAGTGTCCGCTCAATGCGCCTACAAGATTCTGGTCTTTCACCTTCTTGTAGAGGTTGCCTACAAAGGTTCGCCGTGCCATGTGGCTGGTGGCTATAGTATTGATTGGCACCTGTTCCTCTATGCCGGTTGTTGGATTGAGGCGAGTGACAAGGCGTGTTATTCCTGCCGCTTCGAAGATTTCTTTGATTGCCTCATTATATTTCTGCTGGGATATAAACGGAAGCAACCGACCATCCTTGATTTCTTCCCGGTGTTTGTCAATGATGAGCTGCGCCCTTTCCGATAACGGAACACGAATTGTTTCCGGGCGTTCCTCGGCGGTCTTAGAAGCGATGTATTCCACACCACCATTGATTACATTGGCAGGAGTCATCTTCATCATATCACCCACACGACATCCGATACAGCATTGAAATATAAATATATCCCTCTGTGTATCAAGATGTTTGTTGCGCGAGAAATCGAAATCGGCAAGCTGCAACACTTCCTCAGCCTTAATATATATAGGGGTACCGTATTTCTCATAGACGGAACTCACATACTTTGCAAAAGGATTATTCATGGTGATGCCCTGAGCGTGGCACCAGTGGAACAGAGCCTTGAAACGCTTCGTAAAAGTCACCATGTAGTTATCGCCTCTCGGTTTTGGTCTCTTGACCTTATGCGTCTTGTGAGTAATGGAAGGGTAAGACTTGTAAATGTTAGGATACTGGTCATACAGTTCCGGTTCTGCCCGAAGGAAAGCCTCGAAAGCATAGATATCCTCAGTGGTGCAGGTGTCGAAAGAGAATTTGTAAGATTTCTTGACGGTCAGACGCTGATACATTTCAAAGCGATGCAACGCTCGCTGAAGGACACGGTAATGCCTCTCGCGTGGTTCCGACAACTGCTTCTGCTTTAGAAACTCATCTATAATATCGTCGAATGACAGCTTCTTCGCCTTGACCTCTTTAGGCGCATACTTCTCAGGATTGCGCCATCGGTCAATCTCTTTAGCGATGAAATCCTTTGTGAGTTCTTTTATCGGATGTGTCTCGCTCAATCCGATTAAAAATCTCTCAAGTGATATGAGTCTATCTTCTATATCACGAAGTTCTGCAATCTCCTGTTGATTGGCACGAGGTTTAATAAATGCGCCATCCTTGAATCGTGATGCAAGGACAAAAATACCGGACTTGATACGGATTTTGTCATTCTTCGATAGGCTAAGTCTCAGCATTATTTCAGACTTGCCATTGTCGTTAACCTTTGTCGAAAGGCTTCTTTGGATTGTTGCCATGGGAGAGAAAATTTAATGTTCAGTTGCTACAATACAAAGGTAATACTTTTTGCCCTCCGAAGCAAATTTTTGTCCTCCTTTTGTCCTCCTAATTGAAATCTAACGAAAATGGAATGAAATATGGCTGGCAGTTTCTTGGAATAAATTCGCAGTAAAGCAACATATTATCAGTTAATTGCACATTTAATTTGATTACAATTTAATTTTGTCGCATTTCAAATCTCTGCTCCCAGGCGGATCACCAAGGTATTCGGCAGAATACTGCAAAACACTGCAACTGGTTCAGTAGCAGTGTTTTTTTCTTTATGTCCAAACGGCATCTGAGTGCGTCTGCGGGACTAATTGCAAAAAAGTAGGCTGAGGGGATGGGTATTCAACTCTGGTTCAATGTATTGTATGATTTCAAAGCTTTTCAGCATGCTGAAAAGGCGATTTGTGAGTCTAATTGCAAAAAAGTAGGCTGAAATGCTTGCAGTTATTTGAATACCAATAATTTTGCGGTGTTGAAAATTCCATTTTATGAATAAAAAAGTGCAAATAGTGCCCGCGCATCAAAAAGAATGGCAGACGAGGCAGCCGACAGCTTTATAAGTGCCTTGACTGCGGAAGGCAGTTTGTGGGTGGTGACAGGCCTGATTGTGAGTCAATAATAACTGATTACATTGACGGCAAACTTACACTGCGGCAGCTTTCACAGAAGTATTCCCTCAGTGTAAGGACTATTTGGGAGAGGCTCAAGGGCATGCACCACGTACATATGATTTCAAAGCACAAAGATGTGGTCATAAATATGGACACCACATATTGGGGCAGGCATTTCTGTCTTATGATAATCAAAGATGCGTTTCGAAATAAAATCCTATGGCACAGGTTCGTTCGGGATGAGAGTGTTTCTGACTATCTCGACGGTATAGATTGGTTGCACTCGAATGGTTTCAAAATATACGGGATTGTGTGCGATGGTATGCGGGGATTGTTTCCAGCCTTGAAAATCTACAGGTTACAGATGTGTCAGTATCATATGATTCAAATTGTTCGCAGGTGCCTGACCTCCAAACCCGACCTGGAGGCATCCGTCGAACTGTTGGCCATTACATACTCACTCAGCCGAATATCAGAGCAGAATTTCCGCGCAGCTCTTACCTGCTGGTATGAGAAATGGCGGGAATTTCTTTCCGAAAAAAGCGTCGGGGCTGACGGTCGTATGCATTTTACACATCCGCGTCCAAGAGCCGCATACAAATCGCTTAAGTTTTATCTACCTTACCTTTGGACTTTTGAACATTACCCAGGGTTATGTATACCCAATACGAATGCTGCAATAGAAAGCTTGAACCAGCGCTTAAAGACGCTTTTAAGGAATCATAGCGTAATATCGAGCCAACGCAGAATGAAGCTGTTGGAGGAATATATCGCGCGGCATTATTAATGACTTTAACGTAATAATTATCTCATAATGCCGCAGCCTACTTTTTTGCAATTAGAGGCATTCCGCTTTTTACAAAATACATTCTCAGCCTACTTTTTTGCAATTAGTCCAACTCGCTGTGGTTTCTACTTCAACGCCGCCAACATCGGACCGTACATGAGCCTTGACGAGACCTGTCTGAGCAACGGCGAGGTATGGACGTTCCTAACCAACAAGGACGGACACGGCGGCAGAGGCACTCTTGCGGCAGCCATCCCCAGCACAAAAAGCGATGAGATAATCTCGCTCCTCCTCGGAGCGATGGGGAAATCGGTCAGACGCCGGGTAAAAGAAGTGACGTGCGACCTGTCGCCGTCAATGATGCTTATTGCCGCCGAGGTTTTCTACAACGCCCACGTTGTCAACGACCGCTTCCATGTGCAGCAGGTTTACAATGAGGCTGTTGATGAGATACGCATAGACATACGCCGCCAGCTTATTGCCGAGGAAAACAACCGCGACAAATCAATTCCGCCGGTGACATATTCAAACGGCGAGACCATGCGGCAGATACTCGCCCGCAGCAAGCACACGCTTATGATGCCGCAGAATAAGTGGGCTGATATACAGCGCCATCGCGCAAACATTCTGTTCAGACACTATCCGATACTGAAAGCCGCATACCACCTCGCTATGGAACTGCGCCTGATCTTCAATGCGAAGATTTCACCCACCAAAGCAATGGGGCGGATGAACAAGTGGTATGAAAAAGTAATGACATTGGCCAATAATAACTTCTCCTCTGTCATCAAGACGTTCAAAAACCATGCTCCCACTATACTCAACTATTTCCGACGTCGCGCAACCAATGCCTCAGCCGAAGCCTTCAACTCCAAGGTGAAAATCTTCCGCTCGCAGATACGTGGCGTCCGCGACCGCGATTTCTTTATCTTCCGTCTCGTCAAATTATACGCCTAAACTTTAACACTTCCAACTTATCGTTTTAACAGATGCACCGTAATTTCGGCTTGACCCTGAAAAAGTGGAAATGACGGCGGAAGAACGCCGCGATTTTGAGGAGTTCCGTGCCCAGCGCGAACGCAAACGCAGGGAAGAGGAGAAAAAAGCCCGGCGTGAAGATTACAACAGGCTGGTGGACGAAGAAGTGGCGCTTGCCATCGAACAGCTGTCGCTCGGAGTCAATGTGATTGACGGCTACCGCGACACCGTCGAGGACGGCATCGAGATGGTCAAACAGTATATCGAAAGCCTTGCCGACAACGACCGCACAAGAGCGCTTGTCAACGCCATCCTCAGGCTGCTCAGCCGGGATCAGACCGGAGCCATCAAGGCGAGCCGCGTGCTGCAGCTGCGCAAAATGGCTGAAGACAGCGGCGACGAGCGTTTTATGGAG
>CAZYXN010000016.1:8899-31590 GCA_964651105.1 uncultured Muribaculum sp.
CGACAGCTACCAGCCCACGGTAAGCAAGCGGTATATCCGCGCCGAGCGCCGCAATGACAAGGGCGCGTGGGTGTCCATACCGCTGTCGCTGACGGACGCCGATTAATCAATACGGACGGAGATGGAACAAAAAATGTACAAAGTCAAAGCGCGGATAAAACGCGCGAACTGCCGCAGCGCGGTCATTACAGGACAATACGTGGTGCCTTCAGGCGTAACTATGGACCGCAAGGAGATAGCCGCCGACATAGAGGGCCGGCTTCAGCCGGAATTTGACAAACATCCGGAGCTCCGGAATGCCCGGATCAAAGTCGTGTCAATAACGCAAACGGACATGGCATTCTGCTATGTAGGGAAAAATCCGTGAATCCGATAAAACCGCAATGTAAAATCCGCCTGACATTCAATGCCAAGCGGATTTTTTTGTATATTTGCGTTATGATTAAACCAGGGCAATTAATATTATTCGGAGAGCTTCCCAAACTTAAAGAGGCCTCGCGCCGCAGACTTTCACGCCGAGGCCTGCGATGCGGCGCGCCGCGCCGCGAGCGTCTCGACAGACGCGACCGGGCCGCAGTCGCCCGTTACTATTATTGGACCGAAATAAAGCGCCGCCGTTTTGACGACGTGCTGCAGATGATATCGGACAATGAATTTTTTGTGGAGGAGCGCACCATAAGCAACGCCCTGCTCAACAATGAAGACCTGCTTCAGCGGATGATGAGCGAAGGCTGGACGGCGCAGCGGCTGCGCAGCGAGTATCCGGGATGGGACTGGAGCTAATCCACAAGTTTAAATTCGTAGACGGCCGTATATACCTTCAGACCGCCGGCCCGCTGCTCCGGACGGACGGAGCGGCGTTTGAAAGGCTTCGTCAATCCCCCCGCCCGCCACAGCTGCAGACCTTCGTGTATGCGCTGAACTGTGTCAAGCCTGCCGAGCGACTGTGTCCGCGCCGGTTCGGGAGCCGCCAGCGATGCCGACCCCTGGACGGCGAACGCGATCCTCAATATGACACGTGCAGTCACGTTCTGGCGCCCGTTGGCAAGCGTCTCGCAGTCGTCATAGCCCATATCCACCAGGCAGCATGGAAAAGCCACCGCCGGACGCTCCTGCGTGTAAAGCTGCCCTTCCTCAATGTCAATCCATCGCAGCTCCGGAGCCGCTTCGCGCAGGCGGAGCATAACCGCCGAAATAATCTCTTTGTTCATAGTGTAATATAATCATTTGTTCATAATGTAATATAATCAATGGTTCAGAACATGGCCGATGTGGGCTGTGAGCCTGTCGTATATAAGATCGCCCAGCTCGCCGGCCTCGCCCATGAATTGTCGTTTTATTACGGATATCATGCGCTGGTGGGCGCGGACGTTGACCGTCTTGCCCCGCTGCGTCCGGGTGTGCGGCCGCACATTCACCGGCCCGTCGTAACCCTCGTTGTGAACCTTGGCATATGCCACTTTGTCATTGCCGGCGGAGATCACCACGCGCTGCGGCGATATGACTGACGGCCTGATGGAGTTGACCAGGGCTCCGGAGTCAACCAGAAGCGACCCGGTAGACTTATGGCGCCGCGCCGGCTCCCAGGGATTGCCGTCGAACCCCTTGCGGGCGAACGACTCTTTGAAGTATTCCGTGGCGGTCTCCGCGATGATGTCCGCCGCGTCATCGACGACAGCGTCCGGTATATGGCGCAAAAATTTGTTTAATTCGTCAAAAGTCATTGGAATATCAATTAATATAGTTATATTTGCAAAGTCCGCAGTTGGTGCTATAAGGTGAAGTATTCCTGTAGGTGGTGGGACCAAAGCTATACGGCTAATCGCATGCACAGGCTGGTTGTGGAAAACCTACTTTTTCTTTACCAATATTCCTGATCTTACGCTATTATCACGAAGTATATACCATGATTTAAAGGCCATGCGATTTTTCTCAATTTTGCAAATACATGCAATTGCCTCCTTGTGATAATATTTAATCATAATCCAATTGTTAAGACGCGCTTCTTTGTCATCGCGGTCTTTGTATTCATGAGTCAGCCACACCTCGTCCGGGTCATTCATTACATGATCGATATAAGTAAGATAATCTTTTCTAAAAGCCCGCTTTTTCTTTTTATCGGTGGTATACACGTCATAATCTTTACGTTCCATGTACCATGTCCGGTTCTGATAATCTGTCATTGGCAACATCTCTACGCCATTAATATTGCGGGCTCGGCTCCGCCACCAGTCATCGGCGGACCCTTCATATTTCGCCGGCGGCGTCACCCCGGCCTCGATACGCTTTTTAAGCGAGCGCTCCACACCCCATTGCTCAGGAGATATGCGGCCCATCGCTTTGGCGGCCATCGACGGGAATTTGCGTATATACATCTGGTCGGCAGTGAAAATTTCGGAACGTTTGGCGCGGTTGCATCCCCAGCCCTGGGCGGCTGCCATCCGCCAGTCGGCAGTGTCCATATATTTGCTAACCGTTTCCCGAGATACGGCAATCTCATCAGCCGATGCCTCATGGCGCATGACAGGCGCCACGCGGCACCGGCATTTCCATCCGTTAGGCGGATATATTTTGTCCCATGCGGGGTCATTGCAAGGCAACACAATCCCGTTCAGAGCGCGGTGCTCGTCGCGCACCCGGTCATCGCCCACAGTTACGTACCGCCAGTAAGGATATAGCTTGCTTTTACCTACAAGCCGGGAGTAATTGGATGCGGCTTCAGCGCACAATACGGCAGTCTCGTATTCCGTCCGTTGCCATCTGACGTTGAATGTGTCGCAGACGGCTTCCGCTTTGCGGCTGAAGTCATCGTAGCTCTTGGCGGAGCGGAAAGTCTCATTGAGCCGCTGTATCTCGGCGAGCGTCTTGGCCGCTGAAAAGTGGAACAGGTTTTGCTCCATCGCCGTGATCAACGCGTCGTCATGCGCGCCGTAGTCAACTTCCACATCGTTCAACTGGCGTTTGAACGCCGGACGGACGGCTCCCAAAAGGCCGTCGGATATGAACCGGAACAGTTCCGCGTCGAAGTACGCCGCGTCTCCGCCGGCGACACGCGCGGCCAGCCGCTCATGCAGAGCCGCATTATCGCGCAGGGCTATGCGGGCTTTGCCATTTGAAGCCCCCGGCATTGCGGGGGCCGCCGCGAAAAAATCGATCAGGCGGCGCAACAGGCTGCGGTCGGCGTTGGCGACCCTGGCGCCGCCGTCATCGGAATCATCCAAAAAACTGTCAAATCCCGGAGCGCGGCGGGCAACCGGCTCGCCCTCCTCCGGAACGGGGATGGAAAAGCGTTCGTGCAGCCAGGATGCCGGAATGTCCATTATGCCAGCGAGCTGCACGATGTCAGGCACGCCCAGCGGCTCGGCTTCCTTCGGAAACACGAAAGATCCTCCGGCGACAGGAAGTCCGCGGGCCTCCAGCATAGGCAGCACCCGCTCGTTCAACACGCGTTGCACAAACCTGAGGTCGGAGCGGTTCTTGCCTTCCTCCACCTCCTTATGGACTTCGCCGAGCGACCGCGCCCCGCGCTCCCCCTGTGTCGTGGTCAGCGTTTGTCCGAGGACGGTTATCAATATCTCCTCGTTGCACGCTTGGCGGAACTCGTTGTAAGAGCTTCCGGAGCCTCCTCCGCTGTCGCGTGTTTCCACTTCGGCCTCTTTCGGAATCACCACGTAGGGAGCGCTGCCGGCTTTTTCAAACGCCTCCTCGAGCAGCCTGCGCGATTCCGGATCGTAAGTGTTGTATTTGCCTATGCGCTGCGGCATGCCGAACAGTTCGATCCATTGGCTCCAGTCGCCGAAGCCGCCGCGTTTGTATATGGCGTACGGCACGGCCTTGAGCAGAAGGCCGTAGTCGCGTTCGTCGCCAAGCACCAGGAAAAACGAATCGCCTGCATACGGCACTCCGGACTCGTCGCTGTCCTGGCGGAGTATCGTGCGGTTGACAAGGTTTATGTGTTTCGGGGGGAAAACCTGGACGCGCAGCTGATTGTCGACAATGTTGAAAGCGCAGCCCGACCGGCCGAAAATCCGGCATCGGATGATTTGCGTGAGAATAGCCTCCCAGGCCTGGGTGTCCATTATGCGGGAAATCTCCGGCACGTCGCGCCCCTCCGCGTCCTGAAAAGCCAGTTCCGCATTGGCGACCGCGTCTATGCGGCGCTGCACCGCGTCGCTCAGCACGCCGTCGATAAGCATGTCGTCGTACAGGTCGTACAGGGCTTTGACGCGTCCGGTGTCGGCGGAGCGCAAAGCGGCGCGCCAGTCCCCGACATCATACACGCGGCGGTTCGGGGCCTTTACGATGATTTCCTGTATCACCAGCGGTTCCGGAGCCGCTCCCCGCGATGGGATATTCTTGTTTTTTTTCTTTGCCATATCTCGTACAGTTTAAAAATGTTGGTTGCGCTTGGGATTGCTGCCGTAAATATACTCCCCTGCGGCATCGGATTTTCCGTCGCCGTCATCGTCCACCACCGGGAGAGCCGGTTTGGCCTCCCCTTTTTGCACCTGGCGCAGCCATGCCACGGCGCGGTCGTAACGGTTTTGTCTCAGCTCAAGGTCGCATCCCGCGTTGGACAGGTTAATAAAATGCCATACGGCGATATCCTTGACAAATGTCAGCAACAGGGCGTTGCGCGCGGCTCCTTCTGCGGCGAATATCGCCTCGCGGTCATACGCTCCGAGGTAACAATACGCCTCGGCGATTGCCGCGTCAACCGCCGCTGTGAGGATTGTGTCGTCATTCCGGGCTATTACCGAGACGCTTTCTTTGTACAAGTGGGTCTCCAGCTCATGGACAGTTAAAAATGGCATGGCTAATAACGTTTTTATTGGCGGCGCGCGTTCCCACAGTGTAGGAGCCCGTCGACAGGGTTGATATTTTTTGATTGATGATCCACACTCCGCCCTCCACGCAGTCCACGCCGTCGGCCGGAGCCTTCATCGCCCGGTTCACAAGCAGGAACTGCTCGGCGAGCCGCTTCATGTGCGGATTGTCTTTTTCTTTTATATTGAGCACCAGACGGCCCTGGCGGTTAAGCGGCTCAAGGTTGCCTTCGATGCGGTCAAATTTTTCAGGCTTTTTGCGCGTGTCCGGAATAATGCCTATAAATCCTCTCTCCTTTCCCTTCGCGGCGAACAGCGGCAGGAACACCTGCTCATAAAAAGGATCCTGGAGCTTGTTGTTTTCTATGTAATTGCACACCTGCGCGGCGTTTTTCACATAGTCCCGGATATAATAGTACCAATTGACATACTCGTCATTGACAACGTGGTCCAGAAAGCCTGTGTACACGTAAAATTTAGCGTCGTAATAACCGATCAAAAACAGGGCTTTGTACGATGTGGCCTTGTTTTTTGAGTTGGACGGGGCAGGGTCCCCGTAGGCCACGGCGAACCGCAGTTTTGACAACGGCGGGCATTCCCCCCAAACGAGCTCCTTGAACGTGTCGCCTTCGGACAGCGGGTTGTTGAAATATTCCTGCTGGTATGACTTGGTGCTGATAGACGCGGCGATTCGGTCGATATGGGCTTCCGAATTTTTCTCGGGCCATGTCGACTTGCCGTCGGAATCGCGGATGTTGACTATGTCATGATGATCCGCCTTGGCTCCCGCCCGCAACACGCAGCAGTCCTTGGCTATGATGTTGCCGGCCCATACCATCAGCAGCGGTTCCGATATCGAGCGGGTTGGTATCAAAGCCTGTTCTATCCAGTCCCATTTTTTGTTGACGATGTCAGGATTGCGGCATTCGCTGTCGGTGTCGAAGTCATCCACGACGATTGTGTCCGGACGGACCGCGTCCTTGCGCGTGCCGCGCGGTGACTCGAGAGCTCCCAGAGCCCTGAACGACGCGCCCGTGGTCAATGCGAATTCCCCTTGCGTCCATTGCCCGTGAGCGCGCAGGTCGCCATAATAAGCCTTGAGCAGCGAGTTGCCCTCGAAAGCTTTACGGTACGGGTCAAGCAGCCTGCGCGCGTTGTCGTTGCTGTTGGACACGAGCAGCACGTTGCGTTTGCGTCCCGAGCACACGAGATATATCACGCACAGCATCACGATTGTGGACTTCGCGAGTTCGCGGCTCCAGGACAGCACCTCGTACCACTCCGGATTGCCGCATACGCGCTTGATCGCCCGCTTGTGGAACGGCGTAAACGGGTGCCTGCAGTATTCCGAAAAGAAAAACATCATCCACTCCGCCGGACGCGACTCAAGATATGCAAGCTTTTTACGGCGTTCCGCCGGAGACAGACCGTCCACGGCTTTGTCGCGCTTGAGGGATTTGTGATACTCCTGCCACTCGGCGTACGCTTTGCGGTCGTCTACTTTGCCCATTGCATCCTCTCCTTGATATAATCGTCAATACAGTCGCTCAACTCTTTGGCCTTGCCGAGGTCATGCTTGCGTATATGGTCAAGCAGCCCCCGCGACACATTATATATGTCGCGAACCGAAGCTTCCTGCTCCAGCGCCTCGAGATCGGCGGTGAGTTTTCGGCGTATGTCGGCCTCTTTGGCCGTGGGAAAGCGTTCTCCCGGCTCGCGGCTTGCTATGAAGCGGTCAAGCTCGTCAAGCTGCCCGAGCGTCGACTTTATGCGTTCCTCGCGGGTTTGCAGCAGATTAAGTTTCAAGCCCTCCCACTCGCGGGCCCATTTGCACACGGTGGCGCGCGACACCCCCACGCGCTCTGCGATCTCCTGCTGCGTGAGGTTTTCTTTCAAAAATATAAGTTTGGCCCATTCCTTGCGCTGGCCGGGCTTAAGGTCGTTAGTCGGCATGACATTTAGAATTAGATGCGTCAAAGTTAGCTTTTATGGACTGATTGTGGTAATCGCGGCGTAACCGGCGCTGTTGATACGCAGCGCGTTGCGTAACGGATGCAGCCGGTCGGTTTCCGATTTGCCCAAGCCGGAGCTAAAGCCCAAATTTGCACAAAAACGTGACAAAAATGAGCAAAACATTCATACTCCATGACGAGACGGTGAACACCTACGGCTTCCGGATGCTCACAGCCGGAGCCAATCTTGAGGAATTCCGCAAGAACCCCGTCATGCTGCTTAACCATGACGACTGGACGCTGCCTATAGGACGGTGGGAAAACATACGCGTTGACGGAGCCCGGATACTGGCCGACGCGGTATTCGACGGCCGAGACCCGCGCGCCGCCGAAATCGAACGCAAGGTGGAGGAAGGCTTCATCCGCATGGCCTCAATCGGAGCGTGGGCGCCGGAAGAAAAAAGCGAGGCCCCGGAACTGATGCTGCCGGGGCAGAAACTGCCGACAGTCACCCGCTGGACTGTCCGCGAGGCGAGCATCGTGACTATCGGAGCCAACCATAACGCCCTTGCGTTTTATGACCGCGCGGGAGAGCGCAAAATCAATCTTGACGACAACGCGAGCCTGATAAGGCTCATGGATATATCTAACCACTTAACACCAATCACAATGAGCTTACTTACACAGGCACTCAAGCTGAGCGACAACGCCCCCGAAAGCGATATCGTGGCGGCCGTGAACGCGCTTATCAGCAACAATGACCGCCTTAGCGCGGAAAACAAAACGTTTAAATCTGCGATCGACGCGGCAAATGCCGAAAAAGCGGCAGCCCGCAAAGCGGAAGCGGCGCGCCTTGTGGACGCGGCCATCGCCGACGCGCGCCTTGACTCCAAAGCCCGCCAACAGACTCTCGACCTGTTCGACAAGGATTTTGACTCCGCCAAAGCCATGCTCGGGGCGATTCCGTCCCGAGGCCGGATTGTCTCCGCGACTTCCGGAGTGAACACGGAACTTGCCGCTCTCAAGGACAAATCATGGGACGAGCTCGACAAAGCCGACAAATTGACGGTTCTCCGTGACACCGCGCCCGATATCTACCGCGCCAAGTTCAAGGAGCGTTTCGGGGTCGATCCGGCCTGACATCCAATAATCATCTAACCAATAATCTATAAAAATGGCTATACAGAAAGAAATTTGGACCGCGTCGATCGTCGAGGGATTGTTCGCATCCAACAGCTTTTTATCAAAAGCTTTCAACGCCGATGAATATGTCAACAAGGGCAAAACCGTGCATATCCCCCAGGCCGGGGCGCCGTCGGGGGTTGTTAAAAACCGTTCGGATCTTCCCGCGTCCGTCTCAAAGCGCGAAGACCAGGATTTGACATTTGCGCTTGACGAGTACACCACCAATCCGATCTTCATACCGCATGCGGATACAGTGGAGCTCAGCTACGACAAACGGGAGAGCGTGCTGCGTCAGGACAAACTCAAGCTGCAGGACGAAGTCGCATTGTCTTTTATCGAAAACTGGCTGCCTTCAGAAGAAGGCAATATCGCCCTCACTACCGGCGAGGCTGTCGACGCGTACACCGCCAAAGCGGCCGGCAAACGTTGCGCGGTCTGCAAAGCCGACGTGCTCAATCTGATGACGCGTTTTGACGCGGCCGATGTCCCTCAGGAGGGACGTTACCTTTTGCTCGACGCGCACATGTACGCCCAATTGCTCAAAGACCTCACGCAAACCGAGAGCATGGCATTTTTGGCATCTGCGGACGCTCAGAATGGCGTGCTCGGCAAATTGTTCAGTTTCAACATCATGATGCGCAGCCGCGTAGGGCTGTATGGCGATTACGGCAAAAAGTCATGGTCAGACGCAGGCGGCGCCGATGACGTTGCGGCGGCCCTTGCATGGCATGACCAGTATGTGTGCCGGGCCCTCGGCGAAGTCAAGGCCTTTGAGACCATAGGCAGCCCCATTATGTACGGGGATATATACTCGTTTCTGGTCCGTGCCGGCGGCCGCATAATGCGCAAGGACGGCATCGGCGTTGTCGCCCTCGCGCAAGGGGTTCCGCCCGTAAACAGCCAGGGCGCCGGAGATGAGTCTGTCAAAGCGGAAAACGAAGTTGTGGGCAATGGCGCGGATTAAATACCTTGTCATCCATTGCACCGCCACCCCTGCGGGCCGTGAAGTGTCGGCGGCCGACATACGCCGCTGGCACACGGCCCCCCTCAACGCCGGCGGCCGGGGATGGAAACAGGTCGGATACACGGATTTGATCCATCTTGACGGCAAGGTGGAGCGTCTGGTCGACAACAACGAGGACGCGAATGTCGACCCGTGGGAGATAACCAACGGGGCCAAGGGGTATAACTCCGTCAGCCGCCATGTGGTCTATGCCGGAGGATGCGACAGCGCCATGAAGCCCAAGGACACGCGCACCGCCGCGCAGCTGGCCGCGATGGAAGCGTACGTGAAAGATTTCCACGCCCGGTTTCCGGATGTCCGCATAATCGGGCATAACGAGATCGCCGCTAAGGCGTGTCCGAGTTTTGACGCGCAAAGGTGGCTCAAATCAATAGGGATAGACCAGCGATAAACCACGGCCATGTCAGCAAGCGAGATTTTCAACCTGATCCTCGGGGGCGGCCTGCTGACCGCCCTGATAGGGGTGGCGACACTCAAAGCCGCCGTCGCAAAAGCCAACGCCGAGGCGGAGGAAGCCAAGGCCCGCGCCGCCAAAGCCGAAGCCGAGGCGGAGGCTGTCAGGATAACCAACGCTGACAACGCCACCAGGATACTGCTTGAAAACATTGTAAAACCGTTAGAAAAAGAATTGCATGACACACGCGAAAAACTGTCGGAGACCGAACAGTCGATCTCCTCGATGCGAAAGGAGCTCGGCTCGGCGAAAAGATCGCTGTCGCGGCTTGCCCGCGCTATCGAGTCTGTCAACAGCTGCCCTCATTCTGACGCTTGCCCTGTGGCTGCCAGGCTGCGCGACGTCAAGACAGACGGAGCGGCAATCCGAATCGACGACATCATCCGCGCGCGCCGACAGCCTGACAATCGCAACAAAGGCGATCCTTAAAGAGGCCGTCCCGGGCGACCGGATCACGATGGACATACCCCTCGGCGAGCTGAAACGCTTGCCTCCAGGCGCCTCATACAACAGCAAGTCGGGCCGTGCAGGAATCAATCTTCATGTCGCCGGCGACACGCTGACAGCGACCGCCTCCTGCGACAGCCTCGAAAGGCTTGTCGAGTATTACGAGGGGCTGTACATGTCGGCGGCGGAGAGGCTTGAAGCGGGCGGGCGGTCGATTGAGGCCCGGGCCGAACAGGGCCCCGGCCTCCCCGCGAAAATCATGTTCGCTGCCGGCATGATAACCGGCGCGCTAACTATAACATTAATCAAAAAAATTAAAAAACGGATAGATATATGGATCCCGAAGTAAACCACTCAGTCCTTGACGGCACCGACCTGATACTGTCTGTCGGCGGCAAGGCTCTCGGATACTCCACCGGCTGCAAGATCTCCACGACTGTCGAGACCGGGGAACGCGTAACAAAGGAGGCTAAAAGCGGCAAATGGAAGGAGAAGTTTGTCAAGAGCTTCTCGGAGGACATCACCGCTGACGGCATGGTGCTCGCCGACGGCGGCGAAGACATGCCGACATACGACGAACTCAAAGACATGATGCTGCAGGGGAAGCCTGTCGACGTCCATTACGGCGTGCGCGACGGGGACAAACGCACAGGCAAGACCTCCGGAGGGTACACAGGCAAGTATCTGATCACCTCCCTGGAGGCCGACGGCCAAGCCGGCGACGACGGCAAATACAGCGTGAAACTTGAAAATTCCGGACCTGTCGCCAAAGCAGGCGCGGGCTTTAAAACAGAGCCGTCGGCTGCAGCCGACGGCCAAAACGCGTAACATATGGACAAAGACACGACTAAAAAAAGAAAGCCTGCGATGACAATTGAAATCGGCGGGCGAAAATATCCCTGCCGCATAACCATGGGCGCCATGACGCGCTTCAAAGCCCGCAGCGGCCATGACATCGGCGAGCTTGACACCTCGAACATCGAGGAGCTTATGCTTTTCGTGTGGTGCTGCATCGCTTCCGCGTGCGCCGCTGACAAGGCCGACTTCGGCATAGATCCGGAGACGTTCCCCGATTACGTCGAGCCGGCCGATCTCGAGGAGTTCATGGCCTCGCTTGCGGAGGATGAAAAAAAAACGGCGGCGAAAGCCCGGGAGCGAAAACGGACATCGACCAGCTGACGGGCATAGCGGTGGGGGCCGTCGGCATGTCGATTGACGATTTCTGCCGGTGCACCCCCTCCGAGTTCGCCGCAATCTTCGAGCAATGGCGGCTGGCCGCCGAACGCTCGAGCCGGCTGTCATGGGAGCAGGCGAGGATGATATGCTGGGCGGCGGTAAGCCCCTACGCAAAGAAAAGCCTCAGGCCGTCGGATGTCATGGCCTTTCCGTGGGACGATGAAAAACGCGCCGATGCCCCCGTTGATATATCCAAAGAAGAGATTCTCGAAAGGTTTGAGGCTGCAAAACTGGCTTACGGTTTCGAGTGACCGCAACGGCGAAAACGCCATATTCCAATCTTATTTGCAAAAATCATGCCAGCCGATTATAGACAGAACGAAAAAAGAGCCGGCTCCGATTAAGGATGAAACGGCTTTCACTTCCACAGACGGGACTGCCATAAACAAAACAAATGAAAATATTGACAGCAGGAAAGCCGATCCGTATATAAGACTTTTAATTTTATTTTTCATGATTGCCGAATTTCCACAAAAATAATAAAAAAAATGGCTAACGCGTTAGAATTTGAAATAAAAATAAAGAGCGACGGCGGGAGAGTTTTGAAAAAACTGTCCATAGAAGCTTCAAATGCCGATGACGCCATTAATAAAATAGCGGAATCGGCGAAAAAAGCCGGGGATAAGATCAAAACTTTGGCGGGACAGGCCTTAACGCTTGACACCGGCGTCAGAGCCATACAGAGTCTGCAGAATGTCTTGGAAGGCGCCGTAAAACCGTTCAACAGCTTTGAAAACGCGATGAGAACGGCTAACACCATGGCGCAGCAGCACGGGAAAGCGTATGACAATCTGAAAAACCGGATAAACAGCATGGGCCGGGAAATCCCGCTTATGCGCGAGGAGCTCGCCGCCGGGTTTTACCAGGTTGTGTCCAACGGAGTCCCGGAGGACAACTGGATCGCTTTTCTGGAGCAGTCGTCCAAGGCGGCGGTAGGGGGTGTTGCGGATCTCGGGCAGACAGTCACCGTCACCTCCACCATCATAAAGAATTACGGGCTTGCCTGGGACGCCGCCCGGGAGATACAGGACAAAATCCAGACTACGGCGAAGAACGGGGTGACATCCTTTGAGCAGCTCGGACAGGCTCTGCCCCGCGTCTCCGGATCCGCCGCCCAGCTCGGCGTGCAGGTCGACGAGCTCATGGCCGTCTTCGCCACCGCCACCGGCGTGACCGGAAACACCTCGGAAGTGAGCACCCAGCTCGCCGCAGTCCTCAACTCGCTTATAAAGCCGAGCTCCGAGGCCTCCGCTGCGGCGGAAGCCATGGGCATACGCTTTGACGCGGCGAGCGTAAAGGCGTGCGGCGGTTTCCAAAATTTCCTGCTCGAGCTCGACAAGAGCGTCCAGGAGTACGCCGAATCGTCCGGGCAGCTCAGCCAGACAATTTACGGGCAGCTGTTCGGAAGCGCCGAGGCCTTGCGCCTGCTCGGGTCGCTGACCGGCGAGCAAAAAGACACGTTCTCGGCCAATATCGCGGCGATGAACGACAGCGCCGGCGCAATAGACGCGGCATACGAGCAGATGACAGCCTGGCGACATAGCCCGGCATCAAAGCGTCCAGCTCCAGCTGGCGTTGCGACGGCTCCCGGTGACGGAACTCCGTGCATCCGAACATCTCCCGGAGATGTTCTTCCGACAGCTCAAGCAGCTGTTCGGTCGTCTTGCCGCTTGAGATGAACAGCCGGACGTACTTGCGTATTGTGTTGCGGGAAAGATGAAACGTGTTGGCCGTCTCTTTTATTCCCATTCCGACTGCGTAACATCGAAGGATGTTTTTTAATTTTGCAATCATATTATGTAGTGTTTGGGATTGATCCCCGCCGTGCCAGGACAAGGAGTCTCAAAACTACAAAAAATTTCCCCTGCCGATACTTCGACAGGGGAAATTTTTATTTTGCCCACAGGGGGTCAGCCCGTGTGCCCGAAGGGGTCAATCTCGCGCGCCTTTTCCATTAGTTAAACGTATCAGCAAAATATACTGGTGATAAAAATTGCGTGTTTTATATTGAGACACAGATATTTCTATTTGTGAACGAATGAAAATCAAAAATTGCGTATAGATTTAGTAATATGCAAATCTCTTGCAAAGAGATACTTAATCGGGTGCAAAGTTATAAAAATTTTGGGAATAAAGATTGAATTACGGTGCATTTTTGAGTGCTGACATCTTTGGCTAATATTGATGTAGTTATCAACTTTTTGGGAGTTGTTTAGCAAATTTAGAAAATTGCAAATGTAACCTGCTTAAAACTAAGTTACTACATCCGATGCAAATCTCTTTGCAAGAGAGGCTTTCTTGATTAGTTCAGCAATGAATGCCGAAATGACATCGGAAAATATTGCGCCAGTACATCTACGCACTGACGGCGCCGTAGGCGTGCCGGAAGCTAAATGGTTTGTAGCTATTGTAAATGTGCGTCATGAGAAGGCAATTGCTGAAAAACTGACAGAGCGAGGAATTGAATGTTACGTTGCCACGCAGAAAGAGCTGCATATATGGAAATACGGCAAACGTCGTATGATTGATCGGGTTGTGATTCCCTCAATCATCTTTGTTCACTGTTCTGAACAGAAACGTCGCAACATAGTCAATCTTCCATTTATCTACCGCTTTATGGTCAATCGTTCCGCCGACTCGGGAAAGCTAAACAAACCAGTCGCAGTAATTAGCGATGCCGAAATCAACAAGCTTAAATTCATGCTTGGCCAATCAGATTATCCCGTAGAGTTTATTCCCACCATCTTCAAAATTAAAGACAATGTGAGAGTCATAAGAGGAAAACTTGCAGGTCTCGAAGGCGAGATACAGGAAAACTCAGACGGCACACACCGACTCGTTGTAAGCCTGGCATTATTAGGCGGAGCTACGGTATTCATAGATTCAAAAGATGTAGAGAAAATTTAGGATAAAAACTAAAGAAGATTTATATCTATACATATGCAAGCGACCCATCAAATTTACAACAGCCCAAATTACAAAACCGGTGATGTGAAATCAACAATATCCTACTCACGTTACCTGATAATAAAAGCACAGCTTGCAGGCAATTTCATATTTGATGGACACACACCTTCAAAAGAAGAAGCAGATATCGCATTAAAATGTCAACAACATTGCGATATCATTGGTTATGAGCTGTCTACATGTAAAGAAGAAAAGATTCCAGATCTCCTTGAATGTTATGATATGCTTTACCGTTTAGGCTATAAAAAAACTCCAAATACTGAACTTATTGACAGAGCTAAAACCCGCTTCTTCAACTCGTGGAAATCAGGCAATAATGACATCACGGAAAGCAGCCTGTTTGGAATACTTGCCGCAATGGTAAAATCTAAAAAAGCGGATTCTGATCAAACGAAAGCATATTTATTCATACTTGACCGTTGGATTACGACACTTAAAAAGTATGATCATTTCCCCGACGTGACATCGTACGAAAATTATCAGCGTCTGGCCCTTTTCATGCACGAGAATATTGACCGGCACACTGATTGCGACAGCGACGAGATGAAGCACAAAATATATGCCTACAACCGCGTAGACGACCTCTCCCCTATCAGTACCGCTATCCTTCGTGCCTACCGACACTTCATTAATTCATTATCGCTGACCGTTCTGGATTTTGACGATAAGCTGAAACTTGACAACCGCATCCTCCGAGAACTCAGCAAGCGCCAAGACCAAAACCATTACGACCTCGAAGCCTCCCGCCTCGCCCTCAAATTCAACAAAGAACTGGCCATCGACTAAAAAATTCCACCCTCTCTTCTCCCAACGGACTAAGCCTTTGGCACCTCATCAACCTTTCCCGATGACCCGCTCCGTATCCGACAACAACCGCCGCATACTCCTTATTGTAAATGAATGAGGAGCAAAACGATTTAATCCTTTCACAAATATGAAACCAATATTTATTGCCGGTCCATGCGTAATCGAGAGCATGGATGTCTTGGATGAAGTCGCAAAAGAATTAGTTAGGCTCAATGAAAAATATGAGTTGGACATCATCTTTAAATCCTCATTTGACAAGGCTAACCGAACATCAATCACATCCTTTCGCGGTCCCGGATTGAGCAAAGGGCTACAGATGCTATCCGACATAAAATCTAATTACGGATTAAAGCTATTGACGGATGTCCATGAATCATATCAAGCTGAACCGGTTGGAAAAGTCGTCGATGTCATCCAGATACCGGCATTTCTGTGCCGCCAAACCGACCTGCTTGTGTCGGCGGCTAAAACAGGAAAGACCGTAAACATAAAAAAGGCGCAGTTCCTCTCAGGCGACGACATGAAATATCCCGTCCAGAAAGTCCGGGAATCGGGCAACGACAAAGTGTGGCTTACCGAGCGAGGCAACGTCTACGGCTACAACAACCTTGCGGTGGACTTCCGGAACATCGCCGACATGAAAAAATATTCCGACACGGTGATAATGGACTGCACCCACTCTGTGCAGCGACCCGGAGCCGCAGGAGGAAAAACAGGAGGCAACCGTGAGTTTGTGCCCGCTATGGCACTCGCCGCAAAGGCGTTTGGAGCCAACGGCTATTTCTTCGAGGTGCATCCCGATCCGGATTCAGCGTTAAGCGATGGCTCGAATATGCTTCATCTATCTGATTTGGAATTGGTTATACTATCACTTATTTGACAATGACTCAAATTAAAGATTACGGAATAAAATGCCTCAAGGACGAGGCTCAGGCTCTGTTGGATCTTGTTCCGCTGATTGACGACAATTTCCCGAAAGCGGTCGAGCTGATTTTCAACGCCAAAGGACGCACAATAGTGACAGGTGTGGGCAAATCGGGTCATATCGGCGCAAAGATTGCCGCCACTTTCGCAAGCACCGGCACTCCGAGCTTCTATGTGAATCCCCTTGATGCCTATCATGGCGACTTGGGAATGTTCACTTCAGAGGATGTTGTTCTGGCTATCTCCTATTCAGGCAACACCGATGAACTACTGCGATTCATACCCATACTGTTGAAACGCAACATCCCCATTATCGGAATGTCGGGACATCCCGATTCGTTGCTCGGACGCTATTCCACCTGCCATCTCAATGTCGCGGTCAAGCGTGAGGCTTGCCCACTGAATCTTGCTCCAACATCGTCCACGACCGCCACACTCGCCATGGGCGACGCTCTCGCCTGCGCCCTGATGGAGATGCGCCACTTCAAAGCGGAGGACTTTGCGCAGTTCCATCCCGGCGGCTCTCTCGGAAGAAGGTTGCTCTCCAAGGTCAGCGATTATATGGTGACTAAGAATCTACCTATAGTTACTTTGGACACAAAAGTAAGTGATGCCATTATAGAGATTAGTGCGGCGAAATTGGGGATTGCAGTTGTCGTGGACCTTGGCTTAAAAATTGTCGGGGTAGTTTCGGACGGCGATGTAAGACGAGCTATGCATAAGAACCAAAATAATTTCTTCAATTTGAAAGTGGTCGACATATATAATACTAATCCCAAAGTTATTCTTGCGGATAGCCCAATGACTCAAGCCGAAGAAATCATTAAAAAGAACAGGATTCATTCCTTGATTGTATGTGATAAAGAATCAAAATTAATAGGAATAATTGATGCAATAAGTTGTATCATAAATTTATAGCAATATGGAAAAGAAGTTGAGGATACTGGGTGTTATCCCATCCAGATTTGAATCAAGCCGATTACCTGGCAAACCTTTGAAGGATATTTGTGGCAAACCTATGGTGTGGTGGGTATATCAGCTGGCAAAAAAGGTTGAAGGGTTAACAGATGTAGTAGTTGCCACTGACGATAATCGAATTGTCGATAAATGCACTGATCTAGGCATTCCAACTATAATGACTTCCAAGGACTGTCCGACAGGAACAGACCGAGTTGCAGAAGTTGCGTCAAAGATTCCCGCTGATATATATATCACTATTCAGGGAGATGAGCCTCTGCTTGAACCCTCAGTGATACAGACTCTCATTGATTTGATTAGTGACGACCAGCAAATAGTGTGTGCCACACTTAAAACAGAATTCCACAATCCTGTTGATGTAGTGAATCAGACAACCCCTAAAGTGGTTGAAGATGTGGATGGCAACATAATGCTATTCTCGCGGGCGCCGATACCCTATCCTAAAGCGTCTTTGGACTATAAATATTATAAACCTATGGGCGTATATGGTTTTAGACCCGAAACATTAAGGAAATATGTGTCCTTGGATAGAACTCCTCTTGAAAAAATAGAGGATATTGAATTGCTTAGATTGCTCGAAAATGGAGTGAAAATCCGAATAACCGAAGTAACTTCTAAGACAATAGCAGTGGACACAGAAAAAGATTTAAACCGCGTCATAAACGTCATCGCCAAAACGGGGGGGGTAAATTCCTAACTATAAGCGATTTATGCCCCAATAAAGCAGAAAGGAGGGCCGCATGAAAAAAGTGGTGGCATTCCTTCCTGTTAAAGGTACAAGCGAAAGAATAAAAAACAAAAACACGACTCTTCTCAACGGTAAACCCCTTTTCCTCCACACATTGGAGAAACTGGTGGCTTGCCCATTCATCGACGAAGTGTTTCTGGACACCGAAAAGGACGAGATATACAACATGGGGCGGCACACCGGATGCACATATCTCAAAAGAGATCCAATGTTGGCTACAAACAAGACCGACGGACACTCCCTCTTCTACAACGAGGCTAAAAAAGTGGATGCCGACATTTATGTCCAAATACTCGGAACGAGCCCGTTCATAAAACCCGAAACAATCGAAAAAGGCGTGGACATCCTTAAAGAACATCCCGACCTATACGACTCCGTGATTCTTGTCAAAAGGGACAAACAATACACTTGGAAGGACGGTGAGCCGGCCTATGACCGCAACCACATCCCTAATTCCAAAGATCTCCCCGACACAATCATCGAGACAATGGGGCTGTACATAACCAACAGGGATGTCGCTCTAAACAAAAAACGCCGTTACGGCGACCGGCCCTACCTATTGGATGCCGAACCCATCGAAGCCTTGGATGTAAACTACCCGGCCGATTTTGAATTTGCCGAAGTTGTCGCTAAAGGTCAAAAAGCAGAGGAAAACCGACGTTTGTCTTTCCTGCGCAACCTCATCAACAGCGCCATGTTGAGCGATGTCATGGACGACCTCGGACTGCATGATTTTGTAATCACCGGACTCAGTTGCAACATCGACGGCTCAAAGCTCTTTGGTCGCTCACGAACCCTCAAAATACGCCGACTCGGCGAAAACGAGGATTTTCGCGGAATCTATGACGCTCTGGAGTCCTATTCCGAAATATCCGACAACGATATAATAGTAGTCGAAAACGAATGCCCGGACCTTGCATATTTCGGCGAGCTGAACACGATGCTCTCCATACGTTCCGGAGCATCCGGGACAATAGTGGGAGGAGTCACCCGTGACCGCGACAACGTGAAAAAAATGGGATATCCCGTGTTCTCCAAAGGCTACAATTGCAAGGATGTGCGCAAGCGGGCCACCCTCGACTCTTTCAACCGCACAATCCGCGTCGAAGGAATCGAAATATCCCCCAATGACCTCATATTCGCCGACAACGACGGAGTGGTAGTAATCCCCGCCCGACAAGAGAAAAAGGTTATGGATGCGATTCTCCTCAAGCTCGCCCAAGAACACTCCGTGGCGACCGACATCGCAGCCGGAAACCCCGTCCTCGACATATACCACAAAAACGGAGCATTTTAACCCCAATCCCGGCTTTATTAAATGCATGAAAAATTCAAATGATTAGTTTCAATAGAATTTTTAATTCATCACTTGTAAAACAATCATTTGTTTATGTAGTGTGCGACGGCATAAATAGAGCAATTCCATTTCTGTTGCTGCCTTTTATTACTTATTATCTTTCACCAGATGACTATGGAATAATAACAAATTTCAATGTCTATGTCCAGATTATTTCAGTTTTTGGATATTTATGTACATCGGGAGCATTACCCGTAATGTTTCATAAACTCAAGAAAGAAGAAGTGAAATCATATGTCTCCAACATGGTTTTACTTAACACATTTGTCACAATTGGATGCGTACTGGTTAATTTGATTTTCTTTAAGCCTATCGCCAATGGATTAGGAATTAATCTCACGTATCAACTTTATGCAATTGTTTATGTGTGGTTCTCAGGTATAACCAACATCAATATGATATTGTGGCGTTGTGAAGAACGACCTGTTGCATTTGGCATTTATCAGATTTCACAATCGGCAATCAACGGAGTCACAACAATATTATTTGTTATTACCCTTCTGATGAGCTGGCAGGGTAGAATTTATAGTTCATTACTCTCAGCCGGACTTTTCGGCATAATAAGTATCGTCATATTATATCATCGTGGTTATCTTGAATTACGTATTCGCAAAGATTTTCTGCTCCAAACTTTATTTTTCGCCTTACCTATTGTTCCTCATGCCCTATCATTTTGGTTTAGGGGTGGCGTAGAAAAAATATTGCTCTCAAATATGTATGATCTATCAGAAAACGGTCTTTACTCAGTAGCTCTGACATGGGGTGCAATAGTGACGATGTTCCTTACGGCATTCAGCAATGCCTATTCTCCTTTCCTCTATAAAAAACTTGCAAGATTTGATAAAGATCGAGAGGGAACTCGAAGAGAACAGTATCAGTTAGTTAGGCTCATAAAAGTCAGTATTTTAGGAACTGGAGTATTTGTTGTTTTGGCTTATTTTACATCTGTTGTACTGATAAAAGCTATTTATCCCGTTGACTATTTCGGCTCGCTTATTTTTCTCCCATGGGTTATGTTAGGGCAGTTTTTTCAAGGATGTTACCTGATGTTTGTCGGTTTCGCTCATTACACCTTCAAAACCAAGCCATTGGGAATAATCACTTTTGCATGGAGCTTAGTATCCTGCGGTTTGGCTTGGGTCGGAATAAAACTTATCGGTCCGGTTGGCGTATCAATCGCATCGGCTTCTATCAGCTGTGCTATATTTATTTCCGTAGCTATTTTGTCCACAAAAGTATATTCTCTCCCATGGCGCAATCTTTTAACCCTAAAAATATGACACAGAAAGAACATTTCCGATTGATGTATGATAGACTGAAGACGGTGCAAAAGGGTGTGTACCTCAATAAAGTGCTATGTTCTACATTGATGTATATTGCCGGTGGGAAATCTGAAGCTTTAGGTAGTCTAAAGAGTCTTGCTAATTTTCTATTATCGTTTGATGTAAGGGAACTTAAACAGGGTCCGCTCCAAGATACTTTGGTGGTTTTCGGATATTATCCATCACGCAAAGATCATCGAGAATTGATGGAAAATATTGCCAAGAGAATAGGAGAGTGCACATATTTAGATATGAGTAAATGGAACCGCCGTCATCTTAAAATATCACCTAAGAATATTCTTAAGGGATTAAGAGATGGATTTTGGAATATGAGCGGTGTCGGAATGTCAGCGAAGGAACGTCTACTATTAGCCGCAAACCTTTGTTTCTATCTTAATACTTTGGACGAAATATCAAAAGTGGATTTCTCCAATACTCACAAATTTCTATGTCTTGCCAATACTCTTGATCTTGAGAATTTGTTCACACAGTTCTTGAAGACTAAAGGGATAAAGACTTATTCTCTCATGGAGGGTGCATATTTCATTCAAGAAAATGAATTACCAATCACAAATATTGCTTTTGAAAATCTCTCTTCAGATATTCAACTGTGTTGGGGACAATTTTCAAAAGATCAATTTATCAAATATGGCTATGCCCCATCTAAGATGATAGTAGCCGGATATCCTAAAAATGTAGAAGGCGAGCCGATGAAAGATAATAATCCTTACAAAAAAGGTGTAGTGTTACTGTCCCAGTACTTTCTGGAACGTCAAAATCTATCATTAATTGACATCTTGGCTAATTATACTGATAAAATAGAATTCAGTTTAAAACTTCATCCGTCACTCGACTTCAACTTTTATTCAAGTCTTGCGAATGAAAAAGGTATGAGTATCTTACCCAAGGATATGACTTTAAAACAATGTGTCGACAACACTAATTTTGATTTTGCCATAGCCATTAACTCAACGGCTTATTACGAGGCGCTTATGCGTGGACTCCCATGTATGCGTTTTTATGATGGATCTTATACTCCCTTGGCAGGATGCGATGACGAATTTGCTGATTTTGATACCTTCATCCACCAGTTGAATCGGATAAAAAGTCTCCCGACTAATGAATATCAGAAAGAGGTCGACAATGCTCTAATGTACGCCGTTGGCTGGGGAATTGACGAATACAAGAATATATTAGCATAAAAATGAGACTAAGAAATCTTATCTCAGCCCTTGTTTCGATTCCTCGTTGGAGAGGAATATTTACTCACCTGAGAAATAAGAAGATCTATATTTCAACGATAATATATCGTCCTATCAAATTTACAACACAATTCATCCAAACAGGGAGAAATGTCATCATTTTCAAGAATTGTCGTATTGAAGGTGTTTCCAGATACGAATCAAAAACTTACACTCCATCAATAATACTTCACAACGGTGTTTCAATTCAACAGAATTGTCATATTACCTGTGCTGAAAAAATTGAGATTGGCGAAAATACGGCTATCGCAAGCAATGTCACTATAACAGATATTGACCATCCATACACTGACATAAACCTGCCGATAGAACGACAGGAATTATCAGTGAAACCCGTAAAAATAGGCAAAGACTGTAAAATATATAACAACGCTGTCATTTTACAGGGAACAACCATTGGCAATCACTGTGTCGTTGGAGCAAATGCTGTGGTTAAAGGCTCTTTCCCCGACTATTCTATAATTGTAGGAGTTCCTGCAAGAACGGTGAAACGATATGATTCTAGAACAGGAGAATGGGTTAAAACAAATTCATAAAATTGATATTTATGTATTCATTTCGACAAATACATCTTGCCCTTTATAAAAGAATAACGGCGATTATATGGAGCCACAAGCTTGCTGCATTTGGCGTTAATTCGCTAATATACAAACCATTACACGTGGGGGGGGGTGAAATTTCAATTGGTTCAAGAGTTCACATTCAATATAAATCATGGATTGAAGCAAACCCTTTGACCGGAGAAAAAGAAGCCTACATTGAGATTGGGGACGGATGCGTAATCGGTCATTTCAATGAGATATATGCCACAAAATCAATAGTTATCGAAAATGATGTGTTAACCGCCGATAGGGTTTATATCTCTGATAATCTTCATGGTTATGAAAACCCGGACATTCCGATTCATCAGCAACCGATAGCTCAAAATGGTAATGGAGTGAGGATTGGAGAAGGAAGCTGGTTGGGAGTGGGAGTCGCAGTTATCGGCGCAAGTATCGGCAAGCACTGTGTCATTGGAGCAAATGCTGTTGTGACCCATGACATTCCGGACTATTCTATAGCTGTAGGTATCCCGGCAAAGGTAATAAAGCGATACAATTTTGACACTAAGCAATGGGAACGAGTAAATAATCCGTGATATTATGACTAAAATCCTATCTAAAATAGCAGTTGCCCTACGGCATCCAAAGCTAATCGCTTAT
>CAZYXN010000017.1:0-18207 GCA_964651105.1 uncultured Muribaculum sp.
ACTCCTTATCCTGACTTCGATATCGCCATGCTTAATGACTATGCCAAGTCAAAGTGAATAAAACTGATGATGCATCATGAGACTTCGGGATCGATTCCCAATTATGAACGTCATATGGACCGCGCTTATGATCTGATGAACCAATATGGCTACAATGCCGTGAAGAGCGGATATGTAGGGCCGATTCTTCCTCGTGGCAGATACCATTACGGACAGGCCGAGGTAAATCACTATCTTGACGCTATTAAGAAAGCTGCCGACAAAAAGATTATGGTTGACGCTCACGAGGCTGTGCGTCCTACCGGTATTGCCCGCACTTATCCCAACTTGCTTGCCAACGAGAGCGCGATGGGTACTGAATACCAGTCTATGTCACCCGGTCACGTGACGATTCTTCCGTTCACACGTCTGAAAGGGGGGCCGATGGACTTCACTCCAGGTATCTTCAAGATGGATCTGAGCACGTTCGCTCCCAACAACCATAATAAGAAACGCGCTACGATAGCCAATCAGCTCGCTCTTTACGTGACGATGTATTCTCCGCTTCAGATGGCTGCCGACTTTCCGGAGCATTATGCGGAGAAAGCCGACGCGTTTCAGTTTATCAAGGATGTGCCGGTTGATTGGAGCGAGAGCCATTATCTCGATGCCGAGCCGGGAGAATATATAATCGCGGCGCGCCGTGAGAAGAATGGCGACGATTGGTATGTTGGCGGTGTCACCAACGAGGAGGCTCGTGAAGTCACTGTGCCGATGTCGTTCCTTGCTCCCGACACTCAATATGAGGCGACTTTTTATATGGACGCAGCCGATACCGACTGTGATAGAAATCCAGAAACTTACGAGATAAAGAAGGAAATCGTGACTTCGTCTTCCGCTCCTGTGATTAAGATGGCTCGTGGAGGGGGATTCGCAATCTCGATTGCGCCTAAAAAATAATCCGTGGCTAAACATACAAAAATACGCATGGCTGAATAAAGGCAGTCATGCGTATTTTTGTATGTTTAATGATATGTAAATCAATCGATATCCACCGAATGTCCGGGGGCTTTAAGGCAGAAGCAGCGGGTGTGAGGATTTTTGATGTATGCTCTGAAATCGCAATCACCTTTGAGCGTGCCGCCGAAATGCATCGGGAAGAAATTCCGTATATTGATTTTATCTGTAAATAGCGTGGCTCCGCGAGCAAAATCGGTGCCCTGACGTGCGTCAACCGGAAACATCGCGATGTCAAAATCGGGGATTTCCGATGCGATACGGTCGACGATGGTCATGAAATGCTGTTCGGCTTTAGCCGCTTCGGCCTTGGTAGACTCGTCTTTCCAATGCCAGTCGTTAAGATCGCCGGCGTGGAAAATACGTTTGCCGTCGGCAAGCGTCACCGCGAAGCTTACCCCGGCGTCAGTCGAGCCGAACGCTTTTACTCTCACGTCTCCGGGAAGATGATCAAGAACATCTCCGGCGCTCATTCCTGCCACTGAGAGTTTGTCTTTCTGAGGAATCCGGTCGGCATCCACGTCGTTGGAAAGGATGTAGACGCGCTTGTGATTCTGTGCGAAATCGTAAATCTCCGGGGCGTAGTGATCGGAATGGTGATGGCTTACGAAAAACAGAACCGGCAATTCCGGATTCCTGTCAAGAATTTTGTGCAACGCATGGGCCGGATCCTTATAATAATCGAATATAAGAATGGCCTTATCGGTTGTAAGAGCGAATCCGCTATGGTCTAAAAAAGTTACTTGAATCATATTGTAATATTATTAATTGTGTGTCGCTATCAATATAAAAAACATGCCGGGGCTCTTAAAGTTCGACAGAGACACGGCAGAGTGCATAAAGTAAGTTGGGAGATGCCTCCCGGTATCTCCCAACTTGATAATAAACCAATCATTATCACATTTCTTGCAATGGAAAAAGTAATTTTGCTATGTACTATTAAAACATTGCTCTGATAAAATAGTTCATAATGATTGATAAAAATTTTATTATTTTTTTGTAATCGCCACATCTACAGGAGTGTTGACGGTTAAAATAATTTTTATTTTTAACATTTGTTCACCTGTATCGACCTCTTTTCCATTGACGGTCGCCTTTGAAATTTCTCGACTGTTTATGCCGGGAAGCTCCAGCAGGATTTCTTTGGTAGTGTTCATTCCCGGATAGTCGCCGGTAAAATCGATTCTGACATTGATGTTTTTGCCCGATGCCTCGCCGTCAAATCGAATGAGAGCATAATTGCTCTGTTCGAGAGAATTGTTGGAGCTGCGGTCATCCTCATAAAGAGTGTATGAGCTTTTCACGTCGCCTCGCGGATAATAAAGGACTGTGTAACGTGACGGATCGTAGTCTCCGGTATTTTCCATCGGGTAATCGGCCTGTGGGATGAAAGCCCCGTTTTTGATGAAAAGCGGCAGGCGTTCGAGCGGAGCCTGATATGTGATATCGGCCGGCCCTTGGTAGCTTATGGCCGGGTTGGCGTAATCAATCCATATGCCGTCGGGTAAAATGACCTTACGTGAAGTGGCGCCCTTTTCAAGTACGGGAGCCACGAGCGCTTCCTGTCCCCACATGTATTCATCGACGATTGAGTCGTAAGGAGTCGGCCCTGCGGCCTCGAAATTGAGCGGTCGTACGAGCGGATATCCTTTCACTGCGTTGTCGTAGGCGAGAGTGTAGTTGTAAGGGAGCCATGAGTAGCGCATCTTCACGAGCGGAAGAATTATATCCCGGTATTCCGGATATTTGTACGGTTCGGCAAAACGCTGGGAGTGTGTGCGCAGGATAGGGGAGAATGTGCCGAGCTGCAGCCATCTTACATAAAGTTCCGGGTCGATAGGATTCTTCTCGTCAATGGCAAATCCGCCCACATCATGCGACATATAGCCGAGTCCGCTCAGTCCGGAATTGAGCATAATCTTTATCTGGGGTTGCAAACCTCCCCACGAGCGTGACACATCGGTCGACCACGGGAACACGCTGTAACGCTGAAGGCCGGCAGTGCCCCCGCGCATCAGGGTCATCAGGCGTGTGTCGGGATATTCGTCGTTGAAGAGATCATATATAATCGAGCTCCATACGTTGCCATACACATTGTGAAATTCTCGTGCGGTCTCTCCATTGGCGTGAACGATTGTTTCGGGATGAACTTCCGGTTCGCCCAGGTCGCCCCACCATCCGGTGACTCCTTCGTCTGTCAGGATGCGGTAGCGTTCGCGCAGCCAACGTCGTGTATCGGGATTTGCTACGTCAAACATTCCGGCCTCGCCCACCCATGTGGTCACGTCGTTGATTTTGCCGTCCTTGTCCTTTGTAAGCATTCCTTGTGCTGCAAGAGTGTTGTAATTGTCGAGCGCTCCCACCTTATTTATATAGGGCTGTGAGATTATGACCGTGTTCACTCCCTGATTTTTTAAGTCGGCAAGCATCTTTTTATGGTCGGGCCATTGCTTTTTGTCCCATTCAAGCCGTCCCATGTCAGTCTCTTTACCGTACCAGTACAGGTCGAGCACCACTCCGTCGACTGGATATCCTTCTCGTTTAAGAGTGTCGATTACGCCCCGGGTCTCCGCTTCGGTCTTATATCCGTATTTTGAGGTTATATATCCGAGTGCCCAGAACGGAGGCAGTTTCTGTCGTCCGGTAAGACGGGTGAATTCGTTGGTGACTCCGGCGAGGCTCCCTTTTCCATATATGAAGTAATAGGATATAGGTGACCTGCTTTCTGAAGTGTATATGATGGGGTTGCTCATTATCAGCTTTGCTGCCGCATAGTCATCGAAAAGCACTCCGTAGCCTCCGGTTTTGCTGATGAACAGGGGAATGCATATGTTCATCTGTTTTATGCGGGGGTCTCCGTCGGTATAGCCGTAGTTCTGTCGGTTGTACATGACAAGTGTGTCGCCCTGCAGATCAAAGCTATGCCCGCGTTCACCGCCTCCATAAAACGAGCCTGCCGCAGCCGGAATAAGTTCAATCGAACGGGACTTGCCGGCATAGCTCCTTATGCCGTTGTCGGTAAGCAGCCTTCCCGTAGAGTCCATAAAGCATACCGCCCCCGTATTGCGGTTGAGAGTTGCGGAAACGCCCGATGGCAGTGTGAGAACCATGTTGATTGAGTCGCGTGCCATTCCTCCGTGAAATTCTTCGGCGGCGAGTGTCACCGCCTGAGTTCTTCTTGCGGTTTCATTGCCGGCTGTGTTGCTTACTTCAAAAATGTTTTCGTCGATTGCTTTGACCGTTACGCGGCATCCGTCGGGAGTGGTCGTGGAAATGATACCGTTTGCCGCGCCGAAACATTGTGAGACAAAGCCTAATAAGGCAAATAAAAGTCCTATCTTTTTCATTAAATCACAGTTTTTCACAAAAATACTAATATTAACTGAAAATATAAAGTGAAAATCAGGTTTCGGTCATCTCGAGACTATGATTCGGTTTGATTTCAACATATTAATATATAACAATGATATCATTATAAATGACAGTGGTGCCAATAAAAACTTTTGGTGCCGTATAAAGCTAATGTAGTTGCGTGTCAGTCTATTTCCGATACAAACGTTTTATAAAATTAACATTGGCGGGGCGTTAATTAATGTAGTTTTTACATTATGGTGTCAATTGACCAAATATTGCTCAATTTTTTTTGCAAATTATATATATATATATATCTTTGTAGAAAAATTAGGCTAATTTGTATTAAACTACCCCATGAATACCACGGAGTTAGAGCCATGAAGAATTTTTATAGAAGAAATGCAATAGAAAAAGTAAATAAGTAAATCAAAACCAATTACAATCATGAAGAAGATTAATCATTATTCTTTCCTGGCTGCTATTGGTCTGGCATTGTGTGCCGGGCTGATGTCATGTAAGGATGACGATCTCGCTTCCGATTCACATTACAAGCCCCCGCACTGGCTTAAAGGTAATGCGTATGAGGTGCTACAAAAAGATGGCGACTACAGCATTTTCCTTAAGGGGATTGAATTGTCGGACTTTCGCGAGATTGTGGATGGAAAGAGCATTCTGACGGTTATCGCGCCAAATGACGAGGCGTTCCGCGAATTTCTGTCAAAGAAAGGATGCTCTACCATTGAAGAACTGAACGACCGCGATCATGCTTATCTAAACAAGCTGATTGGCTACCATCTGATGTATTACGCTTTTGACTGGAGCAAGATGGTCAACTTCCGTCCTACCGATGGTGACGGAGCTACTCCTGAACAGCTTGCTGTCGGTGCCGGATACTATTATAAGCACCGTACCCATAGCCAGGATCCCATTGAGCAGGCTACTGTGAAGCTTACTCCCAATGCCAGCGAGACTACGTCAATTTCTATCTATCATTATGAACGATATCTGCCGGTATTGTCCAATAAATTGTTTGAGACAAAAGGCATTGATGCCGCATACAATTACAACTACTTCTTCCCTGACACCGAATGGGGCGGACAGACTGCTGGCGGTGACTGCTTCAATATCGCCAACGCAAAAGTTCTTGATGCGGAAAGCGTAGTTACCGACAACGGTTTCCTTTACCATGTCGATCATGTGATCGAGCCTCTCAACACCATCTACGATGAGTTGAAAGGCAATCTGGAATATTCCAAGTTCCTCTCGATCTATGACAGCTATTCCGAATATGAGCTGGCAGATGCAGAAACCCGTTCGTCTCTCGGATATGACGCTTATGTCCATGGACATGGCAATCTTCCGCCTATTGCATGGGAATGGCCTGTGAACGCATGGCAGATGATGCAAACCCTTGAACGTGCCGGATACAACATCTTTGCTCCTACCAACAACGCTATTGACAATTTCTTCAATGGTTTCTGGAGCGAGGAAAAAGGATATAAGACAATTGAAGACCTTGATCCGCTTATTCTGCAATATTTTGTAATGCAGTCATTCTCCAACGAGCGCTTCATCGTCTTTCCGGAAGAGATTAGAAAAGGTAACGTCCAGACTGTTTACGGCACATCTATTAATATAGATCCCGACCAGGTGACCGACCGCAAGCTATGCGCCAACGGTACGCTTTACGGTATGGATCGCATGGAGATGCCGGCAATATTCTCTTCAGTGGTAGGCCCGGCATTCTCCGATACCACTTACCGCGCGTTCCTTTATGGTCTTGACGCGTCATCTTCGTTGTTGTCGCTTGCGTCAAAGAATACATCGTTTGTCACTCTTATGCCTTCAAGCGAACAGCTTGCCCATACCGATCCTCCTATTCGTCTTTACTCTACGACTCTTGGCAAAGAGCTTCAGCAGTACAGCAGCGATGCCGGCGATTTCGTAGCGATGGGTAGCGGAGCGCTCAAGAATATTACCGATATGCATGTGGCACAGAATGTTGATAAGCTTGTCGAGACAGGCATACAGGTTGTATCCACCAACTCGGCCTACAACTATTGGTTTGTCAAAGACGGTACAATAACCACCAACGCTCTGTTCAACCAGCAGCTTGAGCCGGCTTATACCGGAAATCCTTTCGTTGCTCTTCATCCGCTTAAAAACAATGGCGCTGACTGGGACAACGGAAGCTCTTATTCATATGACGCTTATGCGATTTTCGAACAGACCAGCGGCGACGGTCTCGGACATCGTCTCGCCGTCTGCAACGACAAGAACTATCCTTATTATATGTTCGCTCAGTTGCTTAGAAAAGCAGGACTCTCGTCCAATGCCGGACTTTCGGGTGTCCTCAGCGGAGCCGGAACACGTTTCATCGCGTTTGCTCCTACAAACGAGGCTATCATCGCGCATCTCTCTGAGATTCCTGGATGCAGCCGCCTTACTGTTACCGACGGTACGATTTCAAGCAACACCCTGAGCGCGGCCGACAAGTCTCTTCTTTCAAGATATCTGTCTCAATATTTCGTCAATTCTTTGATGAACTCGTTCACCGACTATCCTTTCGTAGGCTCAACCTGTAAAGGCGATTTCTTCACCGCAGGCTCCAGCAAGCTGCGTATCTCCGACACCGGTTCCTCTCTGCAAGTAGGATTTGTCGACTCCTCCAAAACAGCCAATGTTATTCCCGACTATGATTATTTGCCATTCGCTTTCAGCGACGGATGCTTGCATTTCATTGATGACATACTGCAATGATTAAACAGATAGACCATGAATACCTTACAGAGTAAATATAGAAGAATCCTGCTGTTAATCCTGATTGCTCTGGCTTCAGCCGGCTTTGATGCATCGGCTCAGAAGCACGTCATCTCGGGATGCGTATATGAAGAAACCGATTTCGGGCCTGAACCGATTATCGGAGCCAATGTCGTGCTTGTCAACCGCCAGGGACGTTATGTGAAAGGCGCCGTTACCGACATCGACGGTAACTACACTCTTGAAGTTCCCGCCAGCGCCGGCAAGCTTAAAGTGAAAGCCTCTTTCGTGGGCCTTGAGACCCAGGAAGTTGAATATACCGGACAGACGACCGTCAACTTCACCCTGAAATCTTCGACAACCCTTAAGGAAGTCGTTGTTACAGGACAGGCGCGTGACAACATGGGTGTGTCTCGTCGTTTGCAGACATCGTCAATCCAGAAACTTGATGTGACCGACCTTGTGGAGCAGAGCCCCGTAAGTTCAATCGAGGAAGCTATCCAGGGTCAGATTTCCGGTCTTGATATCAGTATAGGCGGTGACCCGGGCGCTAAGAACAATATCCAGATTCGCGGTATCAGTTCTCTTGATGACAACGCCGACCCGCTGATTGTGTTGGACGGTGTGCCTTACACTTCCGATAATACCGATAACTTCAGTTTCAGCACCGCTTCGGCTGAAGACTTCGGCGCCCTCCTTAATATCGCTCCTTCCAACATCGAGAGTATCGAGGTGCTGAAAGATGCTTCCGCAACCGCCATCTACGGTTCTAACGGCGCAAACGGTGTCATCATCATCAACACCAAACGCGGTGAGAGAGGTAAGACTCAGTTCCAGTTCTCTACCAAATTCACTATCAAGAAAGAGCCGGAATCAATTCCGTTGCTTAGTGGTTCGCAGTACACCGCCCTTATGCAGGACGCTCTTTGGAACGCCGCCAATGCCAAGGGTATAGGCAACGCCCTTAATGAGATGGACATGCTGTTCAACTCAAATGAGATCAACTATAATCGTAATTATATGTATTATGATGAATACAACTGCAACACCGACTGGCTCGACGCAGTCAAGCAGGATGCGTTCATCATGGACAACAACTTCTCTATGAGCGGTGGTGGTGAAAAAGCTACTTATCGTCTGTCGCTCAACCAGTACAGTGAGGATGGTACGACTCGCGGCACAGGTCTTAAACGTCTGCAGGCCCAGTTCAAGATTACCTACAACTTCACCGACCGTCTGCGCGTGCACACCGACTTCACTTTCACCAATACCGACAAGAAGGCCAACGTGCTCGAAAATGCTCGCGCAATGGCCATGCAGAAGATGCCTAACCTCAGTCCGTACTGGATTGACGACGTGACCGGCGAGGCTACCGACCGTTATTTTACGCAACAATCCGATTTCCAGGGTGAATTTACCGGTATCAGCCAGAACAAAGGCCAGGGCAACTTCAACCCGGTGGCTTTGGTCAACAAAGGTCATTACAAGACAGCTCTTCGCGAAGAGAAGATGACCATCCGTCTTGACTATGACTTCCCCTTCAATCTTCGTTTCTCAGGTTGGGTATCACTCAACATGAAGACCAACAAGTACAAGCAGTTCCTGCCTCAGGAAGCTACCGGAGTGCTTTGGAACAGCTCTTTCGCCAACCGTTCTACCGATGCGGTGGACGATGCGTTCACTCTACAGTCAGAAGCTAAATTGCTTTACAACAACATTTTCGCTGAAAAACATAATATTGTCGCCACTGCTTTGTTCCGTACTTATCAGAGCCAGTCTTTCAAGGAATCAAGCATGACCTACGGTAATGCCTCTTCCAATCTTGCCGACCCGGTTGTCGGAAGTGTGGTGGCCGGTATCGGTTCAAGCAATAGTGAAAGCCGTTCCGTATCGTTGGTCGCTCAGGCCGTTTACTCTTACGACGAACGCTATTCATTGAAGGCTTCTGTCACTTATGAAGGCAACTCGGCGATGGGTTCGCGTAACCGTTTCGGTACTTATCCCGCATTCGGTTTCGCCTGGAACATCGACCGCGAGCGTTTCCTTCGCGACAACTCTTCATTCTCATGGCTTGATGAAGCCAAGTTCCGCGTAGGTCTTGGTTGGTCAGGTAAGTCTCCTTCCGGAGCTGCTCGTTACTATGGCGCATATTCTTCAGTCGGCCAGTATGTAGAGAATCAGGCTGTGGCTCCTAACCGTATGCAGCTTGACAAACTCAAATGGCAGACAACCCGTGAAATAGACTTCGGTTTCGACCTTGGTCTATGGAACAAGCTGAACATTACATTCGACTATTACGAGAAGCGCACAAGCGACCTCCTTATCAAGGATACCAAGCTTCCTGTGACTACAGGTTATGACAAGATCGCCTGGATTAACTCAGGTGTCCTCACCAACAAGGGTGTCGAGCTGCGTTTTGACTGGCAGGTGTTCAGCAACAAGGACTGGAACTTCTCGGTCAATGCCAACGTAAGCCGCAACATCAACAAGGTTGAGGAACTTCCTGTCACCTACGTGCCTGAGAATTACACATTCAAGAATGGCGAATACGCTCTGCGCATCGTTGAAGGCGCTCCCGTCGGAGCATTCTACGGCTATCGCTACAAAGGTGTTTACCAGAACACAGCCGAGACTTATGCCCGTGACGCTCAGGGCAATGTGATGTACAATTACCAGGGTCAGCCTATCGTTATGTACAACGGCGACCAGCCTGTATATCCCGGCGACGCTCGGTATGAGGATATCAACCATGACGGTGTTATCAACGAGAGCGATATCGTTTATCTTGGCAATGCCAACCCGAAATTCGTCGGTGGTGGCGGTTTCAAGTTGAAATATAAAGATTTCATGCTTACCACATTCTTCTACGGACGTTTTGGACAGAAGGTCATCAACTCCGGCCGTATGGATCTCGAAAGCATGTACAACACCAAAAACCAGAGTACCGCAGTGCTTAATCGCTGGCGCGCCGAAGGCGACGACACCGATATTCCGCGCGCGCTCTTCGGAATGGGCTACAACTACCTCGGTTCCGACCGCTTCGTGGAAGACGCCACATTCATCCGCCTCAAGACTTTAAGCTTGAGTTACAATGTTCCCAAGAAGTTCCTTGAAAGACTTGGTATCGGCATTACCCGCGCAAATCTTTTTGCTACAGGTTATGACCTCTTCACATGGACAAGTTATAAGGGACAAGATCCTGAAGTTAGCCTCCCGACAGCTACCAAGCTTGTCAAGGACAACGCTCAGACTCCTGTGTCGAAACGATTTGCTTTTGGTCTGACAATTAATTTCTGATTCTATGTTTAAGAAAATAATATATTCATTAGTGGCCGTGTCGTTAATGACAGGCGCCACGTCGTGTAACGACTGGCTCGACATCAAGCCCAACAATGAGCAGATTACCGACGACTACTGGAAATCCAAGGAGGATGTAGAGTCGGTTGTGATGTCGGGTTACTACTACATGCGTGCTTGCGTGCCTAACTTGATTAAGTGGGGCGAGCTTCGCGGCGGTATGTTCTATTCATCCGGAAGCGGCGACAGCAAGTTGCAGGATTTCAATATGACCCCGAGTCATAATCTCGCTAAATACGATAATCTGTATAAGGTGATAAATGCAGCCAACTCTATTATAAAGTATGCGCCCGGTGTATGTGATATCGACGATACATATCATGAATCCATGATGATGTCACATCTCTGTGAGGCTTACTTCATGAGAGCTTACTGCAATCTCATTCTGTTGAAGAATTTCGGCAGCGTGCCGTTGATTCTTGAGCCGTATGTGGATGACACCGAATCGGTTGACGTAGCCAAGTCTTCCGAAAGAGAGATTATCGACCAGATTAAGGCCGACGTGACTGCGGCTCTTGCCACCGATGCGGCTAAAGGAACCTACGAAGTCGATTGGGAGACTAAAGGACGCGCTACCAAGTGGGCATTGTATGCTCTTATGGCCGATGTCTGCCTGTGGGATGAGGATTATGATACCTGCAAGGATTATTGCAATAGAATTATCAACGCTAATGATAATTTCCGTCCGGTGTTCATCGCCAATACCAATCAGTGGTACGAAATGTTCTGCTACGGCAACTCCAACGAGAGCATATTTGAGCTGAACTGGGATTACAACACAGCCCAGGAGTCCAATAATTTCTCCGGCCTCTGGACACTCGGGACAGATTCCGAGTTGCGATTCACCAATGTCGCTATGGAGAAACTTCGTGAAGAGACTTCTGAAGTTACTTCAGGAATGTCCACTATCGAAGGCCGTGTGGGACGCACGCTTCTCGCAACGTTTATTCCCGCCAACGGTATTTCAGCTTTCGCCACTTCCACCTCTTATTATTTCTGGAAATATAGAGGCACTGATATTCAGGATGTCGAGGGCGGTATCCGCCAGCATAACGACGCCAACTTCATCATCTACCGCGTGTCGGAAGTGATGTTGATGCTGGCTCAGGCCGAGGCTATGTCGGGCGACATTCCGGCTGCCGTTAAGCAGGTCAACCGCATCCGCGTGCGTGCCGGTCTTGGCAATTTCAATGATATTCCCGACGATGACACCGCAGCTATGGGCAATATCGACGAGCAGACTATCATTGAAGAGATTCTCAACCAGAAAGCCATCGAATTCATGGGTGAGGCCAAACGCTGGTACGACCTCCTGTGGCTCGGACGTGTCGCCAACCACAAATACCGCGACTCATTCATTCAGATGGTGCTTGAAGGCAACCAGACCACCAATCCGTCATGGGTGCGTTCAGTGCTTGCCGATGAGAATGCATGGTATCTGCCCCTTCCGCAGAGTGATATCGAGCACAATCTTCTGCTTGTGCAGAACCCTTATTATTCATCCAATAATTAACCTTGGGACACTGAATCATGAAAAAGATAATTTTGCATAATGCCCTTCTGGCTGTTGCCTTGATGACGACCGCTCTCACATCATGCGATTCTGACGTGTTCGACATCAACGCCAACCCCTTCAAGGGACAGACATATAAAAATGACCTGTCTTCGCCGATTTCGGTCTATATAGAAAATGAGCCCGACTTCTCCGAGTATGCCAAGGCTCTCCGTTATTCGGAGACCTTCAATGCCCTCAACCAGTCCACCTCAGGCGTGAGCTTCACAGCCCTCGTGCCCAACAATGAGGCTATGCGCGAGTTCTATCAGCGCCGTGGAGTCGACTCTCTACAGCAGCTCACTCCCGACTATGTGCGTTCATTCGTGCTCTATCACACTGTGGCCGACTCTATCACTACCGACCAGTTTGTCACCAAAAGCTCTATCACCAATCTTATCGGTGAAAGCATGAACATCACTATCGATGCCGTTAATGCCGGCGAGGCTGATCTCGGTGCCGAAGGCCACATCGTAGAGATGGGTATCGGCGCTTACAACGGTAAGATTTATGTGCTGTCAAGAGCGCTTACTCCGTTGGTGGAAAATGTCTACGACCGTGTGGCCGACGGCATGGGCGGTGTGAGCAATATCATGCGTGAGGCTATCGACGCTTCAGGATGGAGCAATGACCTTAAGACTGTCGCCGACACTATCGTGGAGGACGGAGCAAAGAAAATCGTCCGCCGCTATTATACATTCCTCAATGTCAACGACGCGACATTTGCTAAATCAGGCATTAACTCTCTTGCCGACCTCAAGTCAAAGCTTGGCGAGGGTGACGATCGCGGCGTAGGTGTCGACAGCCTTTTGCGCGAATATGTATCGTACCATATTTTACAGAACTTCTACAGCACATCTGATTTTGGAACAGCCGAAGGCGATGCCACAAGGCTTCTCGGCACCGCTGCCAAAAACCAGACCATGATGCTTGCCATAAAAGGCGAGGCCGCATCGCTGGCTGAAAAGTTCGTGTTCAACAACACTGCCGAGAGCGCCCGCTTTGTTGCCGACGGTTCCGACATCCGCGCTACCAACGGCTATTTCCATTCTCTCGACTCGTGGCTTCCTGTATGGGAACCCGAGCAGACCGAAGTGCTTTGGGATCTCGCCGATTATCCTGAAATCCGTTCTATAGTGGGTGCTGAACTTTATCAACCCGCTGAACCGGTGTCTAAGGAAGAGGCTGTGCGTCTAAGCTCGGCGTCATGTTTCACTTATGAAATGGGAGAAGCAGGTTCCTCCAACACTTCTTACGGCGCTATCGACTATCTTACAAGCAAGAGCTACCGCACAATCGGCGCCGACGCCGGCATTTCTGTAGCCAACAACAATGACCGTCTGGTGTTCAACCTCGGCTATATGGGATGGGTGAGCATGAAGACTCCTACTCTTGTAAGAGGTAAGTACCGTGTAGAGATTTCTATCGGTTACCTTAGTACTCAGGCGTTTATGCGCAACCAGACCGATGGCAACGGTGGTCTTCTCAAGATTTCTTTCGACGACCGTGAGGATGCTTCCGTATTCTCGACTCCTTATACTACTGTGCCTCAGGCTTATGCTTACGGCGGTATCTGGACTACCGAACTGTTCAGTGAGGTTGAGTTTGACGAGACTTCCGACCACGACTTCAAGATGATAGTCATGGACCCGGCAGCAAGCTCCAACCGTGGTTTCAGCATCCAGATTGACTGCATCCGTTTCATCCCTATTCAGTAACTGACCTTATTTTAGAATTGCAATGATAAAGTCTAATATACAATCGCGCCTTTCGCGCATAGCGTTTGCAGCTCTTCTTGCTCCTCTGTTTGCTCCGGCTTTTGTGGCCTGTGACGAGCTGCAGGATGACGACCACTACGGAGACTCGTCGACCAAGATTGAAAATCCCGAGCTGATGATTGTAAAGTCGACCAGTCAGGATTACATCAAGAACCGTTCCGACCTTTCTTCCATCAACTCGCTCTTTACCGAATATGGCATCTATGACGAGCTTGCCGAGAAGAATCAGCTCAGCACTATTCTGGTAGTCTCCAACGAGGATTACTCGGCTCCGACCGGGGATCCCGAGGATATCCGTTATATCACCCGTTCACATATCAGCGACATGTCGGTGTCTCCGGCCAACCTTCATGACGGCGACCGCCTCATGATGTGGCATGGAAAGTACACCAACATCACCATGGACGAGCAGGGAAAGAAAGGTCAGATTGTCGACCACATTTCTTTCAACAACGGCGTGGTAAAAGAGGTAATCCAGACTTCCAACGGTTATATATATGTCATCTCCGACATGATTTCCACTCCAACTTCGCTTTCTGACTATATCAACGATCTTGGCGACGAATATTCTATCTTCAAGAACTTGGTGCTCAGTAGCGGCGGTAAGGAGTTTGACCGTGCCAACTCCAAGCCGATCGGTGTCAATGCCGAGGGTAACACAGTGTATGACTCGGTGTTCATCTACACCAACGCCCACTTCGACAATGTGAATTTCGACATGAATTCCGAATCGTTGACAGCTACCATGCTCCTTCCGTCCGACGATGTGATCAACGACGCTATCAACGATGCCAAGGATCGTTTGCAGAAATGGGGTCTTACCCGTGCCGACTCGGTGCTATACAACTGGATTCTCGACGCTTCGTTCTACAACAAGCGCCTCACCGCCGCCGATCTTACGACTGCGGCTACTGATCCGTCCGATCCGGCTGCCAACGATATCAACAGTATTTTCTCCAAGCAGTGGCGTCCGGGAGCCCACTCTCTTGTTGCCGGCGACCCGATTGAGTTGTCCAACGGTATCGTTTATCCCGTGCAGAAGATTCACATCCCCAACAATGTCCTGATGTATCGTCTCAAAGACTGGTTCTACCGTTATGAGAACTGTACCGACGAGCAGAAGACCGAATATTACAAGATGTCCAATATGACATTCAAGAATTGTCAAACCGATGTGGCTGCCTGGACTCCGCTTGCAGGTGTATGGCCTGAGATTGAAGACCGTGTGCTCATTCTTCAGGTCGGTGATGATGGCGAAGGCTCGTCTTTCAGCCTCGACTTCACCCCGATTATGATGAAGACCGACGAAAACGGTGTTTCGACAATCGTGCCTTACACTATTCCGCCGGGCACTTACCGTCTCGCTTTCGGTTCCAAGCAGAATCAGAACCTCACTATCCGCGCTTCAGTGCTTGTCAACGGACAGGTGATTGCTACATCTGCCGGAAATATTGAACTGGGTTCGTCTACAACCTACCACTACGACCGTGGAGCCGTGCTTCCCGACCGTTATCCCGAAGGTTACGATGTCGAGACTGTACGCGATCTTGGCGGAAACAGCCGCGCTCAGAACTATGACACCGACGGCGGTCTGTTGATTGAGGAAGTGAACATTCCCGACTTGAAGGGCGACGGTTCGGCTACTCCGATCGTTATTCGCATCGAAGCCGACAACTGGCGTGAACAGACATCTTTCACTTTGGCCCACTGGTGCCTCCGTCCAACAGTTAACAACTACTAAGAAATACTTGACATATTATGAATATAAATATCAAAAGGATTGCCCTTAGCTTTAGCTTGCCTATGGCGGTGGTCGCCGGTTGCTTCGCCCAGAAAATAACCGGTAAGGTCATAGACACGGCAAATCATCCTGTGGCTGATGTCGTCATCACATGCCCCGGTTGCGAGACTGTCCGCACCGCTGCTGACGGTACCTTCACAATCGAAGGCGTTAAGAGCGGCTCAACCGTCAATTTCATACGCGAGGGTTACTATCCTCAGTCACATCTCCTTAAATCAGCTACCAACAATAACCGGATTCTTAAAGTCCACATGATTGAGACCGACAGAACACGCTACAACGAGACTTCTGTTCTTCCTACCGGAAAGCAGGAGAACAATGTCAATGTAGCCGGCGCTGAAAATCTCAACCGCAAGGACTTCGCTGCCGGTTCGCTCTCTATCGACCGAGCCATCAAGGGTAACTTTACCGGTCTTAACGTCATCAACAAGAGCGGTATGCCCGGCGAAGGCTCATATCTCCAGATGCGTGGTGTTAAGTCGCTCGTTGCCGACAACTCTCCGCTTATCGTGGTCAACGGCGTGCCCTACATGCCCGATGTCAACAACAGCTCGATGGTGCTCGGCTACTCTCCGTCCGTGTTCAAGGCATTCAACAGCCAGGACATCCGCAACATAACTGTTGTGAAAGGCGCCGAGGCTGCCATGTACGGTTCGCTCGGTTCCAACGGTGTCATCATGGTTGAGACCGACCAGGCCACATCGACCGATGTCAACACCCGTATATCTTTCTCCGCTATCTACGGATACAACTGGAACGACAGCCGTATTCCTTTGATGAACTCGTCACAGTACAAAGGCTATCTCTCCGATATGAGTCTTACCTACTATGACAATCAGGAGCTCTTCTTCAAGGATTTCTCTTTCCTGACCGACCCAAATGCCAACAAGGCATATCTCTACGGTTACAACACCGACTGGCAGGATCAGATCTACCGTAACAGCAACACCACCGACTTCCTCTTCCGCGTGGAGGGTGGTGACAACATCGCCAAGTACAACATCTCTCTCGGATACCTCGGAAACGACGGTACTGTCAAGAACACCAATTTCAACCGCTACAACGCGCAGGTCAACGCTTCTGTCCTCGTAAGCCGCCAGGTAGAGATTCAGGCCGCAATCAACGCCGCCTATCTCAAAGGCCAGTTCCAGGAACAGAGCCTTTCTCACGAGATTTCTCCGTTCATCTCGGCCTACCGCCGTTCGCCGCTGTTGAACCCCTATGCGAGCGACATGTACGGAAACCTTATCAACAGCTATTCAAGCTATTGGTACGGCGCGATTGAAAACAAGGACTTCATCGCCACCAACCCGCTCGCCGTTGTCAACACTCTTGAAAGCACCGGCCGCCAGTATGACATGAACTCCAAGTTCCACATCATCTACCGTCCTATCCGCGACCTCGCCTTCAACGGTATCGTCTCCATGTTCTACAACTACAACCAGGAGTCGACATTCATCCCCGGTAAGACCAACAACGACATCGCGCCCCTCTTCGACCAGTACGGAGAGGCCGAAAACTCTGTCCGCGTCGGCACTCACCACACATTTAATATGTATTACGCGTTCAACGCATCCTATCAGCTTGCCATCAACCGCATGAACCGCCTCAACTTCCTTGCCGGAATACAGGCCATGACCACAACAAGCGAGTATGACGCCGCTTACGGACGCAACTCCAACAATGACTTCTACCAGACTCTCGGTGATTCACAGACTCTCGGCCGCTATTTCGCCGGTTACAACAACTCATGGAACTGGATGAACCTCTTCGCCCATGTCGACTACAACTACGCCAACCTTCTCAAGCTCGGATTCACCGGCTCTTGGGACGGCGCCTCAAGCATCGGCAAAGACGCTACCCGCATGTCATTCTATCCCGCCGGCGAGGTTGTCCTCATGGCAAAGCAGTTCGGAGCCCTGCAGGCATGTGACTTTGTCAACAAGCTCAATGTCTACGCCAACTATGGTCTCACCGGTAACAGCCGTTACAGCAGCAAGCTCGGTAAGTATTACTATACTTCAACTCCCTATCAGACTATCGCCGGTATCATCCGCGCCAACGTGCCCAACACACGTCTGAAAGCCGAGACCGACTACACCCTCAACGCCGGATTCGAGACATCGCTCTTTAACAACCGCGTCACCGTTGGCGCCGGTTACTACAACATCGATGCCAAGAACGTCCTCATGACAGGCGTCCGCTCCTCTGTGCTCGGTACAAGCACTTACTACAACAACGACGCCCGCATCGAGTCCAAAGGTTTTGAGGCCAACATCACCTTGAACCCCATCCACACCCGCGATTTCCGCTGGATGATCGGCGGTAACATCACAACCGTGAAAAATACCGTCAAGTCGCTCGGTTCTCTCAACCAGATTGTCAACACCCTTGACGACGGCGCCGAGATTATCACCCGTGTAGGTGAGGATCCATTCGCATTCTACGGATACGAGGCCGACGGTGTGTTTGCCACAACTGCCGAAGCTGAGGCTGCCGCCGTCACCAACCGTAGCGGTATCCCTTATGTGGCAGGCGACGTGCGTTATGTCGATGTAAACGGCGACCACATCATCAACAATGCCGACAAGAAAGTCCTCGGAAGCGCT
>CAZYXN010000017.1:18217-30759 GCA_964651105.1 uncultured Muribaculum sp.
ACTTCTTCGGAAACATCTTCACCGCTTTCGAGTACCGTAATTTCGCTCTTGAGGCTACATTCTCCTACTCAGTCGGCAACAAGGCTTACAATGCCGTGCGCCGCGTCACCGAGTCAGGCAAGGATTTCGCCAACCAGTCCACAGCCCTTCTGCGCCGTTGGTCTATGGAAGGTCAGGTTACCGACATTCCACGCGCAGTCTATGGCGACAAGGTCGGCAACAACGACTTCTCCGACCGCTGGATTGAAGACGCTTCCTACCTCAAGCTCCGCGAAGTCACTCTTAGCTACACTTGGAACAAGCCCATCTTCCACTTCATCCAGGGAGGCACGATATATGTTACCGGTGAAAACCTCTTCTGCCTCTCCAAGTATCTTGGCCTTGACCCCGAGTTCTCTTATTCCAACAACACGATATACCAGGGTGTCGACTACGGTAAGGTCGGCGCGCCCAAGTCTGTCAAAGTTGGTGTGAACCTCAAGTTCTAATTCTTAATCCTAAAGCGAAATGAAAAAAATCATATATTCTTTATCGCTCTTGTTGTCGGCGTTCACCATGACTTCATGTTCTGATTTCTTCGACCCCGACACCGACGACGAGCTTAACGGTGAGGACTACATCAACTCCGACACCGAGATGTACACCGGATTCCTTGGCATAATGACCAAGCTCCAGAGCATCGGCGACAAGCAGATTCTCCTTACCGAGACTCGCGGCGAGCTCGTCGAAGTCACCGACCGTTCGACCCCCGAGCTTATCGCCATATACAACTATGACAGTGACCTTGAGGGAAACCCCTATGCCAATCCCGCCGGATACTATGAGGTGATCATTGCTTGCAATGATTACCTCGCAAAGATGCGCGAATACCGCAAGCTTGCCGGTGTCGACGACGCTATATGGCAGGATCTCGTTTCTTCTACCGTACGCATCAAGGCTTGGACCTACAAGACCATCGCTGAGATTTACGGCCAGGGTGTGTGGTTCGACGACCCCATCACCAAGTTCACCGACATCACCCCCGAAAACGGATTCACCCCAATGAATCTCTCCGAGCTTATCACCAAGTGTATCGAGCTTATGGACACCGGTTTCGACGGTGTGGCTACCAACCGCAACATCGACTGGATCCAGTGGCTCGACCCGACCAACATTACCAACGTGGCCAACTCTACCTACCGTAAGTGGAACTGGATGGTGCCCCCCTACGAAGGTCTCTATGCCGAGCTGTGCCTCTGGAAAGGCGCCGCCATCGAGTCGCTTTCTCCCGGCGCCACCGTTTCCAATCCCGAGGCTGTCGCCTACTATCAGAAAGCTGCCGACACGATGCTCGAGATTCTCACTTACTATGCCGACTGTAAGTACATGGCCACTCCCGCCGACCCGGGTTCGTCAGTATATTGGCTCCCCTCTGCGGCCACTCCCGGTAAATACACCTCCTATTGGAGCGGCACTCAGCCCCTTCAGAGCGAGGTCGTAGCCGCCCTCATCTACGACTACACCAACAATCAGACCAACACTCTGCTCAAGCACTTCTCCGACGAGTACCCCAACGAGTACCTCCTTCGTCCCAACGAATACGCCATGAGCCGTTTCTCTGATCCGGTTTTCAGCCCCGGAGCCCTCAGCGACCAGCGCTACAGCTCTACTTTCGGCAAGCATGGCGGATTCCCCTACATCGCCAAGTTCCGCTCTGTCGGAAGCTCCAACCGCCCCAACGCTTATCAGGACGATGTGCACATCTATATCTACCGTGCCACCCAGTACCACATGCTGCTTGCCGAGGCTCTCAACCACCTCAAGCGCTTCACTGCCATGAACGGCGTGTTTAACAGCGGTGTCACTAAAGAGATATATTCTGCCAACGATCCCGAATGGGCCGGATTCTCACGCAACTGGACTTCCGATGCCGAGTGGGGCACACGCCGATATCCTTCCATGGGCATCCGTTGCTGCTACGGCGTAGGCGCGCGTCCCACTGTCCTTACCCTCGTGGGCACTACCGAGCGTGAGGCCATGAAGACCAACGACCTCGCCATCCTCGACGAGTCAATGCTTGAATTCGCTTGCGAAGGCAAAGTATACGCCATGATGAACCGTATGGCTCTCCGCTACGACGACCTCAACATCATCGCCGACCGCGTCGCTCCAAAATACCAGGCTGTCGGAAAAGACGGCGAGATTCGCGGCAAAATCCTTGCCGGCGGCAATTGGGTGCCCTACGACCTCCGCGTCATCGCCCCCGCCGATTCCCAATAAGGTTGCGGGATTAGCCTATCATCAAAAAGATTCCGCAGGAATCCTCCCTTGGCAGCCGGGGGTTGGGTCAAAGCCCAACCCACCGGACAAAAAATAAAAAGGTTGATTCTGAAAGAATCCTCTTAACTCAAAAACAACAATCACAACCAATTAATATTATTTCTTAACCTCAAAAAAACAGTGTAATGAAAAAACTTTATCTACTTACATTGGTAGCTGTGTTACTGGCTTCTACAGTCAGCGCGCAGACTACATGGCGCAAATCTTGGGATTTCACCAAGTGGAGTGCTGCGACTGTCGCCAACCTCAAGGCCGACAATGCTAAAGTCCCTTATACTTCTAACACTACTAAAGAGTGGTCCGATGCCGAAAAAAAGGAAGCTACTGAGCCTACCGACCTGTCCAAAGACAACTGCTTCTGGAAATGGGGTACTCAAGGCACTGCCGAGTCTACCGATTTCCTTAAGGCCAACGATATTGTGATTACAGAACTCGAGGGTCTTTATTACACTAACGTTGATGGTGGTGCCCTTGCTATTGCAGTCAACTATCAAGGCCCCGTTGGCGGCGAAGGTTTCGGTCCTTATCATGGAGCCTCTTACCTTTGGCTTGGTGGTAGCAACAAAAACTATTTCGTGATTCCTCACGTTCCTGTTGGTGAAACTATCAAAATGGGCGTTGAATCTCACAATCTCACCAGTGCCCGTGGCGTTAAGCTTTATTTGGGCCGTGGTAACTCAGGTGCTGAGCTGAAAGATCCCGATGGAAACGATGTTGCTGTTCCTACTACCTATCAGGAACAGATCTGGCAAGTTCCTGCCGATGCTGAAGCTACCAACGATGACGGTACCGTTGATGTTACTATCCGCAACACTAATGGTTGCCACCTCTACTTCATCACTGTAGGCGATGGCGGCAATCCTGTTCAGGAAGCTAAGAAAGTGGCTTTCGTAGGCGGTGCCGACGACATGATGCTTATTGCTATGCAGAGCGCTCCCGACCGTATCGACGCTACTCTCGTTGATGCTGCTTCCGACTTCACCCTTGCCGACCTTCAGGCCGACTATGAGGCTGTCATCGTGTCTCCGGAGATTGCTGCCGATTCCAAGGCTGTTTCAGTGCTTAAGAGCGCTGTCGCTTACATGCCTATGGTCAACCTCAGTGCCGCTCTTTACGAGGCTTGGGGCTTTGGTTCTGCCGTAGCTTCCGATGCTGCCGCCCTTACTCTTACCGAGGCTTACAAAGACGACGAGTCATTCGCTTCTCTTGCCGGAGAAGGTCTTCTTGCCGACGGTCAGTTCTCTGCTGTCACTCTCGGCTCTTATTTCGCTGCCGATGCTGTGATTGCCAATGCCGGCGACGCTGTGGCTGTCCACGCCCACAATCCCGGACGCAACACCTATTTAGGTATGCCCCTTTCTGCTAACGCTCTTCCGGCCGATCCTATCTTCATCATTGATGCCGTTGAATACGTTGCCAAGACCAAGAAATCGGTATCCAACGTAGCTACTCCCGAGTTCACTCAGAAAAACGGCAACCTCGCTACCGAAGTTTCTATCTCTTGCTCGACTGCCAATTCTACAATTTATTACACACTTGATGGCACAGATCCTACTGTGGCAAGCCAGGTTTACGAAACTCCGTTCACTCTCACCGATGCTAAGACTGTAAAAGCTTTCGCTACCGCCGACGGCTACCTCCCCAGTGCTGTGGCTTCTGCCGAAGTGGCTATCTTCGCCCAGACAGCTGCTCCTGTATTCACCATGACCAAGGAAGCAACCTCAACCACCGTTGAAATCGCTTCAGCTACCGATGGCGCCAAGGTTTACTTCAGTTTCCTTCCGTTCACCGAGGTTTCCAAGGCTCAGGAATACACCGCGCCTATCGTCCTTTCTCAGGAACCCACCCCGATTTATGCTATGGCTACCGCTGCCAACTGTGTTCCCTCTGAACTGGTTGATGACTATGTTGCTATCAACAGCATCAATGCCAACACCATCCGCATTGACACCGTCGCTCACTTCACTGCTAATCAGGCTGCATGGTTGGATGGTTTGACAGAAAAGGATGATGCATCTACCGGTGATACAAAGACATTCTATTATTTCGGGAAAAAAGCATGGGCTCACTTCTCAGAAGAAGTTGATCACACCGAAATTGTTAAGGGTTCAGAAGGACAGGACAGCACCGTAACTTACTACAAGGCCGATCCTGCTGCGAAGAAAGTTGCGACATCCACTACCGATAAAGAATGGCGTCTTACTACTGCCGGACAGGTTCTTATTTGGCAAAATACTGCTCCTGGCGGACAAGTTGCTACTCTTAAATCTGAAACAGAGGCTTCAGGCTACGACGCTATGACAGCTGAAGACCTTATCGGAGGCGCTCCTTCTAAACACAATATTCAGTTTAGCTCAAAAAATTCCGGTGATCCATATACTGCAGCTATCGAGTCAGTTAATAAATTCACTGCTCCTTTTGATGTAGTTTCATATATAGCTTCATCTGGTGCTAATTCAAACGCTAAAGTCGCTCTTGAAATTTCTGCCGATGGCAATACATGGGAAGAAGTGGGAGATTTCAATATCTCTAAGGCGAAACGTGGTTATAAAAAGACTCGTATCCCTGTTGAAAAAGAAGGCGACTGGTATGTTCGCGTAGCTCAAAAATCCGGTTCTACAGGCTCTATGATATTTGATATCTATGTCTTGAACAACGGTGAAATTTCCAAGAAATACGAAGTTCCTGCAGGCATCGAGGACATCACCTCCGAGTCAGCCGAAGTGATCAGCGTAGAGATCTACAACCTCAACGGTATACGTCTTGCCGAACCCGCAACCGGTGTCAACATCATCCGCACTGTTTACTCCGACGGCACAGTCAAGACCGAAAAGGTTCTCAACCGCTAATTCCAACCCACATCCAAATAAAAAGGGAGGCCTCCGCCTCCCTTTTTTTATTTCCCCCTCCCGCCTCCCGGTCGGTATTGCTGCGCCACCCACCTTCCCGGTCGCCCTCCTCCCGGTCGGTATCGCTGCGCCACCCACCTTCCCGGTCGGTATCGCTGCGCTCAACCGCCGGCTACCCGGGACGAATCCTCCGGATTCCCACCTGCTCCACCCGCCCAATTAGAATAATTGGACTAATCCGTCCAATAATCCATCCCAATTCTTGCCGCGTCGCCGCCAATGATTCCGCAGGAATCCTCTTGGGTGGCCGGGGGTTGGGCAAAACCCAACCCACCGGAAAAAGATGCGCGCAATGATGATTCTGACAGAATCATCCTCCCGAATTCAATAGGACTAATCCGAATCCCATTCGCCCAATCCCCACAAATAAAAATGGCCGCGACTGCGGCCCATCCAACATTCCATTCTCCATTGAGCCACAAAAATGGCCGCGACTGCAACCCATGCAACCGTCCCACCCTCCATTGAGCCACAAAAATGGCCGCGACTGCGACCCATGCAACCGTCCCATTCTCCATTTTTGTGGCCCCATGGCTTGCCATGGGGTAGGATCGCCAATAATAAAATTATGGCATCGAAGATGCCATCCAATCCACATCCCGCCGCCAATGATTCCACAGGAATCCTCTTGGGTGGCCTGGGGTTGGGCAAAGCCCAACCCACCGGAAAAAAGATAAATGGAAAAGATGATTCTGACAGAATCATCTTCCCGAATTCAATAGGATTAATCCGTCCCCATTCGCCCAATCCCCACAAATAAAAATGGCCGCGACTGCGGCCCATCCAAAAAATCTTATTTGTCACCGTAATGACCTTTGAGCGAAACAACGGTAACAATTACCTTTTCATCCTCTATCCCGTAAATCATTCGTGCCCCTTTGGTTATTTTCCGGCTCCAGAACCCCGACAAATCCCCCTTCAGCTGCTCTACTTGTCCGGTGCCCGTTTTGGGATGCTGTCGCAACTCCTCAAACAAATCGCCGATCTTCTTGAGCGTTTTCTTCTGTCCCGACCTCTTCCATTCCTCAATATGCCTTTCTGCTTCAGGCGTCAGAATCAATTCGTAAATCATACGTCCAACAATTCCCTTATCTCATCCATCGAGTAAACACGCCCTTTTCCGGCCTTAATCTCCGTGATGCCACGTTTTACCGATGCCATGTTTTCAGGGTCGTTAAACCACGAGTCGCCCGATGGGGAAGGGTTTTCGCTTACTTCAATCGTCAGGGCATTTGCCTTTGATATGAGGATTGTCTCGATAAAATTCTTCAGACTCTTGCCTTGGGCTACCGCCATAATGGATAACTTTTGCAGCGTATCAACCGGCAGGTCGATATTTTTACGCTTTATGTTCAATGCTGTTCCCATATCTCTTAATATTTACAACACAAAGATATAAAATATATACAATGTATACAACTATCAATGGCAAAAAGTTTCCACCCCCCTTTCCGGTCGGTATCGCTGCGCTCAACCCCCTTCCCGTCCGCCATCGCTGCGCCACCCACTTTCCGGTCGGTATCGCTGCGCTCAACCGCCGGCTACCCACGGACGAATCCTCCGGATTCCCATCTGCTCCATCAGCCCAATTAGACCCATTGGACTAATCCGTCCAATAATCCATCCCAATTCTTGCCGCGTCGCCCGCCAATGATTCCGCAGGAATCCTCTTGGGTGGCCGGGGGTTGGGCTTTGCCCAACCCACCGGAAAAAGATGCGCGCAATGATGATTCTGTCAGAATCATCTTCCCGAATTCAATAGGATTAATCCGTCCCCATTCGCCCAATCCCCACAAATAAAAATGGCCGCGACTGCGGCCCATCCAACATTCCATTCTCCATTGAGCCACAAAAATGGCCGCGACTGCAACCCATCCAACATTCCATCCTCCATTGAGCCACAAAAATTGCCGCGACTGCGGCCAAACAATTGTAGCCCCATGGCTTGCCATGGGGTAGGATTGCCAATAATAAAATTATGGCATCGAAGATGCCATCCAATTCCCGCGCCGCCGCATAATAAACGATGTCACCATCGATGTCACCCCGCCGATAAACGCCGTCAGCAAAAACACCGCCGCCAGGTCGATCGCCTCCACACGCACCGGATACGCCGTTATCGTCATCGCCTCATGATTTCCACCCAACGTGATAAATCCGCCATACTGCTGTGCCAGACACAACAACACACCGACGATTATCCCTGCCATACCCCCGGCAAGCGAGATAAGCCAACCCTCCAGCACGAATATTCGCGAAATCATCTGCTGCGATGCCCCCAGAGCATACAGAGTACGTATATTCTCGTCCTTCTCGATAATCAGCATCGACAGCGTGGAGATGATATTGAACGACGCTATTATAAGAATAAATGCAAGCAGAAAAAACGTTATCCACTTCTCAACCGAGATCATCTTGAACGACTGTTCCTGCTGCTCCATCGGGTTTTTCACGGCATATCCGTCGCCTATCGCCGACATTACCGCTTTTTTCACGCTTTCGACCGCCCCCGATGTCTTGATTTCGATTGCCGTAGCCTCGGTCGTATAGTCAAGAAGCCGCCGTGACATCTCAAGCGGAATCAGCACAAGGTCGGTGTCAAATTCCGACTGCTCCGCCTGAAACACTCCGCTCACCGGCAGCGAGTCGCCGCGAAACGAACTTGACGGATTAGCCGGGTTTATACGCCCAAGCCGGCGGGGTGTGTAGATCTTCAGCTCCTCGATAAATCCCGGACGAGCGCCAAGTTGCAACGCCGCGCCCACACTAAGCGTCGCAAAATTCTCCGTCGCCGTGTAGCCCGGCATAAACCGTCCGTCCTCCTTTACTATGTCGTCTATCGCCGTTATGTTGCGGTACTCTTCAGTCACCCCCTTCAGCATCACCGGCATCTGCCGGCCCTCATATATGGCCAGCCCGTGTTCCTCCACGGTAGGCTCCGCCAATTCCACCCCCGGCACCGTCTTCAGCCGGCGGCACAGCGAGTCGGCGTCGGCTATCGTCTTGCCCGTGAGGCTCTCCACCCTCAGGTCGGGCGACAGATACGACAGCCGGTCGGCGGCCACATCGGTAAAACCGTTGAACACCGATAGCACGCACACTATCGCCATCGTCGCAACGGCGACCCCGGCGACCGAGATTCCCGATATGACATTGACGGCGCTGTGCGTCTTCTTTGACACCAGATAGCGCAGGGCTATATGTAAAGTGAGCATCGGCGCTTATTCCGTGGCGGCGCTTCCGGGATGCTCCTCCTTGTCTTTCGACAGCAGATTGTCGATATTCTCAAGATAGTCGAGCGAATCATCCAGGAAAAAGCTCAGTTCGGGGGTCTTTCTCAGCTGATAGCGCACCTTCTGGGCCAGGTCGTAACGCACCGTCTTGGCGCTCTTGTTGATACTCTCCAGGAGCTCCTTTCCCTTGTCCGACGGGAACACCGACAGATACACGCGGGCTGTGCTGAGATCAGGCGACACCCTAACCGTGCTCACCGAGATAATCACGCCATGAGTTTTCGCCGTCTGTTGGCGGAATATTTCACTAAGCTCCTTTTGCAGGAGCCGGGATATCTTTGCTTGACGAGTCGTTTCCATAACTACTATTCTAAATTAAAATAATGAATATATACTTACTAACACCGAAGCACCCACAAAGTTACAAAAAAATACTCAAAAACCACCACCCCTCCGCTCACGCCCGCCCCCGGTCGGCATCGCTGCGCTCAACCGCCGGCTACCCACGGACGAATCCTCCGGATTCCCATCTGCCCAATTAGACCAATTGGACTAATCCGTCCCCATTCGTCCAATCCCCACAAACAAACACGGCCGCGACTGCGGCTCATCCAACCGTCCCATTCTCCATTGAGCCACAAAAATGGCCGCGACTGCGGCCAAACAATTGTAGCCCCATGGCTTGCCATGGGGCTACAATTGCCAATAATAAAATTATGGCATCGAAGATGCCATCCAATTCCCGCGCCGCCAATGATTCCGCAGGAATCCTCTTGGGTGGCCGCGACTGCAACCCATGCAACCGTCTCATCCTCTATTGAGCCACAAAAACGGCCGCGACTGCGGCCAAACAATTGTAGCCCCATGGCTTGCCATGGGGTAGGATCGCAAATATAGAAATGGCATCGAAGATGCCATCCAATTCCCGCGCCGCCGCCAATGATTCCGCAGGAATCCTCTTGGGTGGCCGGGGGTTGGGCAAAACCCAACCCACCGGAAAAAGATGGGCGCAACCCCACAAAAAAATTTTCAGGGGTTGCGATAATTTGTGCCTACTTTGTATTATTTTATATATTATCTTTGCAAAACAATAACCAACTAATACTTCTACTACCATGAAAAACAACACTGCAATCAACATCCCATGCCGTATGCCCAAATCAAACCATGCCGGCGTGGACGTAAAAAATCTCCGCACACTCAATGACGTGCTTGTTCCCGTCGGAACACCCGTCGCCTGTGGCCCATCCGCCTCCGGCGCGCTCATTGCCGTCATCGGCGCCCGTTCTGTCTTTCTTGATGGCCGACACGTAAAAATCGTCACCTCCGCCGGCGAAGAGCTTGCAGGTACACTTCCCGCCGACTGCCGGTGTCATTCCGTTTCCGGCGATACCGTGACCTTCATGACCGCCCTCGGGGTATGGCGCCTCACTCTTGCCGGCGCGCAATGTAAAATCGAAGACTTCACCGCTCCATTTCCACGGCTCGCCGTCGGTGTTTACGGCACGCGTGACTTCGCCGCATCCACACCCTCACGCTCCCTTTCCGGGCAATACCGCCATTGGACCGGCCCGATGGCGCAGGCCGATCTCCGCGTCATAACCGCCGACCTTCTTGCGGCCTACTCCCGCACTATGCGCATGGCCGCTGCCGACGGCTATTACACGCAGCCCGTCGCCGTATGGTACCGCTTGCTCGACGATAGGGGACAATTGCTCTACCGTTCCGAACCGGTTGTCATCGCTGATGGCGGATATCGCGGAATCGACCTGATGACAGCCGATGTCGCCCTTTCGGGCGGATATTATGCCGACATGGGAGCCGTTCAGGTGAAACTGCGCGGATTCTCCCTCGGCTATAAGATTCTCGACACCCTTGCCGACGATTCCCCTCATGTCGCCGTTGCCGAAATTTTCGCTTCGCCGATGCTTGACCCTGTGGACTATGCCGGCAGCGTCACAGCTGCGTTCGGCGCTTCCGATGCTGTGTCGGCTTCGCTCGGCTTGCGGCTTCCGCTCTTTGCTGCCTTGAAAAACCGCCTTGTCCGGATGCTTGACCGCCTTGAGACGATCTCCGTCCGCATAGCCGTGATTAATGAACCGTTTTCCGGTTCCGAGTCCGCCATGATACCCGTTGACACTTCCGATGTCATCGATCCGTCGCGCCGGTCGGCGGCTCTCGCGTCGCTCCTCGATAAAAAGCTGACTCCCGTGTCGCGGCTGATGTCGGAAATCTCATTGCCTCACCGCTTTTCAGCCGCAGCTGTCGGGCAAGCCTCCGACATGACTGTCTGGGGCGATATAACCCCCGTACTCGCATTGCCGGCCGGGGTGACGTGGCGTTGCGCCTCAGTCAATCCCGGAGTCGCCTGGAGCGCCGTCACTCGTGTCACGCTCTCTCGCGGCGGCGTTGACGAGATTCTGTCCTTCAGCGAAAGCGGCGTTTCCGATTGTCCTGTCGCCTTGTCGCCTGTGGTCGCATATCCTCATTCCGGTGCCCGGCGCATACAGATTACGGTCGCGGGAAGCGACGGATCCCTGCGTGGAATCGACCTGAGACTTACTCCTGCGTCGGGCGATTGCGGAGCCTGTTACGTCGCCCCGGGACTGAAATCATTGCCTCTTGAGGATGTCGACGCGCCCCTGTCGCCCGTTGTGAGCCGCGTCCCGCGTTCCTTCCCCTCGGCTCTGGTTGTGGCGGCAGCCGACAATCCGCTTCTCCCGGCTGTCGTGAAACAGCTCTCTTCCGGACGCGTCACCGCCATTGCCCGCTCCCCGCGCTATGCCAACTCTCTCGACATAGGCCGTCGCCACATATGCGTATTCACTGATGAAGGCTCCTACATTGCGGCTGTCAATATCGCCCGGCTCGCCGTATCGTGCCATCGTGTCGATAGCCGCCCCGTCATCTCGCCGCGCGCCGTCGCGGTAACTCCGGCCGGCATATACGCCGTCTCGACTCGCTCCCTGTTGTTGATCGACGGCTCGACGGTGAAAAGCGTGGCTCGTGGTTATGACTTTTCCGAACTTGGCTACTCCCCGAGATTTGGCGAACTCTTTTGTCGCGGCGCCGACGGCTCTGTCCGGGTTCTGGACGACAGCGGAGGATGGGCGCGGCGGGAGTTTTCCGAGAGTGTCACGGGATTCTGTTGCCATGGGGGAGGCATATGGGCGGCAGGATGCAATTCGGTGTTTGACCTTAACGACGAATCGCCTCAGACGGTGTCGGTGCGGTATGCGGCGCTCTATCGCAATGGCGGCGCCATTCCTCTCGGAGTACGTAAAGTCATCTGGCTCTTCGGAGCCTCATCGTTTACGGGGCGGCTGACTGTTGTCGGGAGCAACAACGTCATTGACGAGGTGACAGTGGCCGACTATAGGCTGACAGGCAGGGTCAATCTGCCTCCGAGGGCTCTGTTGCCCCTTTGCCGCTACCGCTGTCTTAGAATTATCATAGAGGGGGAGACTGCCCCCGACGGAATGTTTAACGAAATAATATTGGAACGATGAATAAGATTATAGCTGAAAATATAAGGCGCAATCTGCTGATGAACGCGCCCTACAATCCTGCGACAGGCGAAGGCTGTTGCGGAGAAAGAGTGGTGGCGACAGCTCCCGACGGGGTGGTCGTGCGGATACCCGTGGAGATGGAGCGTGATGCCGGTTATGCCGCCGCGCGCAAGGATATTGTCGCATGGGAGCGGCTCCGTTGCCGCCATGATTTTGAATTCTGGGCTTCGAGATGCGCGGTTATCCACGACAAAAAGACCAAACGCCATGTCAAGCTGGTGCTCAACCGCGCCCAGCGCAAGCTTGTCGCCGTCATGGAGAGCCAGCGCAGCCGTGGCAAGCCTATACGCGTCATTCTCCTCAAGGCGCGCCAGTGGGGAGGAAGCACCGTCACGCAGATGTACATGGCCTGGATTCAGACTGCGCGCCGCCGCAACTGGCACTCGCTCGTATGCGCCCATTTCAAAGACACCGCCGCAGCCATACGCGGAATGTATGCCGACATGCTTGCGTGCTACCCTGAGGAATTGTGGGAGGGCGACAAACCGCCTGAATTCTCCGGATTTGAGCGC
>CAZYXN010000018.1:0-30573 GCA_964651105.1 uncultured Muribaculum sp.
CTATCATCAGCAGTCGAGTTGGGTACAAAAATACAACATTTCCCTGTAATCGCAAAACGACTAAGCAAAACCGCTAAGTCAAAACAGTCACCAAAAGAGCGCCCCACACCACCAGCAACAGATTGCTTACGGCATAAGTCACGGTATATCCGATTGCCGGCACAGTACTGCCAAGAGTATTCTGAACAGCGCCAAGAGACGCAGTGCTGGTGCGCGAGCCGGCGCAACATCCGAGCGTAATGGCGGGATTAAACCTGAACACCCTTTTGCCAAGCCATAATCCAAACAGGACAGGCACGGTCGTCGCCACCACGCCGGCAAGAAATATCGTGGGGCCTACCGCCTTGATACCTTCGACAAACGAGGGACCTGATTCAATACCTATGGTAGCTACAAATACATTAAGCCCGAGATTGTTCATCAGCCATATCGCCGAATCGGGAATATTGCCATACGTCGGGCGTTTCGACCTGAGCCAGCCGAAAACAAGTCCGGCGATAAGAGCGCCCCCGCTCGTACCGAAACTGACAGGCACACTTCCTATCATAAGCGTCATCGCCCCGATGATACCTCCTACAAAAATCGCAAGACCGACAAACATCAGATCACTTGCCACAGTGGGCATGTCCATATGCCCGATATGCGACGCGGCGTTGGTAATGGCAGTCCGCGATCCCACAAGCGTCATGACATCCCCCTTTTCGACCGTCGGATCATCAACAGGGTTAACTTCCCTGCCGTCACGTTTTATATTACGGATATTGACAGCATGCATATACCTCATTTCAACAAGAGCCGACAGTTTAAGCCCGACAACTTCATCTTTCGTCACCAACACCGGAACACGCTTAACCGGATAATTCAGAAGTTTTGAGTCAGAGACCTCGGGGCCGACAAGACCGTTATCGTTCACCATATACTCACGTCGGCCGCAAAGCACCACCGTGTCACCCATATGCACCACGCGATTGCGCGTCGCCGAATATATTTTTCCACGGCTCCTCACTCTGTCGACAAAAACCGGAACTCCTGAGCGGGCAAGATATTCCTCCAGCTCATGCACCTGTCTGCCGGAATGGAAAAAAGCGTTTTCCACATGGTAGGCTCTGTAAGTTACCGGGCGGAGGGCTGTAATATTGGCGGGGTCATTTTCCCATGACATGTCGTTCAACTGTTTTTCTAACGTTTTTGCCGCATGCTTCACCTTTTCAAGTCCGCCAAGCAATTCCGGACCAAAAGAACCCAGAATAATGACAGTGCCAAGCGTGCCGAATATGTAGGTGACCGCATAACACAACGGAATATAATTGAGTTGCTGCTGTTTGACGACTTCATCTATGGGCAATTTGGAAATCGCCTCATTGCCAAGACCCAGGACAGCCGAACATGTCTGTGACCCGGAAAACAGCCCTGTGGCCACTCCCGGAGAATAAGACAATATCAGTGAAATCGCCAACGTGACCCCGAAACAACAAGAACTCATAAGCACAGCGAAAAGCGCCTGCTTCAGACCCGCGCCACGCAAGGAGCGGAAAAACTGAGGCCCTACGCTATAACCGACCGAAAAGAGGAACATCATGAAGAAAACCGTCTTCAACGGCCCCGACATGGATATATGGAGCTGCCCTATCAGAACTCCGACCAGCAGTACGGCAGTGACACTGCCGAGAGTAAACGATTTATAATGCAGCCTTCCTATTAAAAAGCCCACTCCGACAGTCAAAAACAGAGCCACCGCCGGATAGTCTCTTAATATGTCAATAACATAGTCTATCATCCCGTCTCATTTATTTCAGGTCCGAACGCCCGTTTATAAATAAACGTGATAATGATGTGCTCGGTTCTTTATCGGATAAAAGTTTGCAAGAAGCAATTATCGCGCTTTACGCGCTTTGTCATCGTCATCACTGAAAAGCGCAGTTTTAAGTCGCTGATAAAGAAACGATACCGCCAGCAAAGTGATTCCCAGAAGTATGAAAATTATAATCCGGCTTACCGAAGGCATCTCCCACATATCGTTGACAACCAATTTCAGCAGGACGGCCACAAATGACAACAGCGACATGACGCGGGTAGTCTTGTCATGCAACCTCATGCCCGCTATCATCTGCACGGCGGCTGTCAAAGTAAGGCTTATGGAGAAGCCCGCGCTCCACCATCCTTCACAGCCAAATATCTGAAGCCACAACATAACCGCAAACACGATGTATCCCACAGCACACAAATTGGCATAAACAATACAAGCCGAACGCGTTTCACCCGCAAATAGACCGGAACGGTCTTTATCGTTACGCTCTATATAAAACTGCCATATAATCAAAGCAGCAAGAAGCAGAGTTGAAACCGCAGTCAGAAAGAGAATCGGAAATCCCGAAGTGAAATAATCCAACTGAAGTCCGTAGGCGAGCACGCCGATACCGGGAAACATCCAGCCTGCGTCGGCGCCATTGCGATGAACAGGCTTTATCAACAACATTTCCACCATCATCAAGACAACGGCGGCACGTAACGCAATCGCCCAATGGAATGAAGAGTAAAACAACAGATAGAAACCACCTAAAACTGTCAACGCACCAACCCAGAAAGCCGCAACAAACCCACGGTCGGCATACAGCATAATCTTTTTCCCGATTTTTGACTCCGGATTTACATTACGAAACGACTCGATAACAAACGCTGTCACAATATAACATGCGCCGGAGAGTATATAACTTCCAATCGTCCACGTAACTGCCGGAGCAAGCAGGTCAAGACACCACCCGATGAACAACGCCACACCAAGCACGACTCCAAGAGAAACCCCGACAACGACAAACGAATCCATGCGGAAAAGCGAATATGCCTTGAAAAGGGCTACCATCGCTATTGACAAGCAGATAATCACTACGGTAGCTTCCGAAAACTGAACCGGAACAAAAAGCAGCACAGAGACACATGCCGTGCCTGACACCAATTCTCTGAGAGCCCTGTTGTCAACATTGCGAAGCATCAACGCATATGCCAGAGCGTTTGCCAAAGCAATAACCAACGGCACAGCACCCTTTAGCGGATCGTCACCGAAAAATGTCAAAGCTTCGGCAAAATAAGCAAAGTCGTTTATCAACAGAGCGCACACAAAGAGTGTCATCAACATTCCTTTTATTGAATTACGCTTCAGCAACTCGATAAGAACCGGCAGATATATCAGGAAGTATACCGTTACGAATGCGGATGCTGACAATGACACATTCATTTTCACGTTGGCATAGACCTCCGCAACAACGATATAGGTCAAACACATTGCCGCCAGAGGAATCTCAACCCAATTTTTTCGGACAGCAAGAACCGACATGCCGACATTAAGAATAAGCACATAGGAACAGAGCGTCACAAAACTTCCGGTTTCGCCGCTTGCAAGGAACGGGGCGACAAAACCTCCCACGACCGCGACCGAAGCCAACTCGCGTCGATTCCACTTTATCGCCGCAGCCGTCATTATCGCGGTGAGCAGCACCAGAATTCCGAACGCGAACCACGAAGGAAACAGATTATAATAATTGTATGCAATGGCAACAGTTACAAAATTGACAGCAAAACCGCCTCCGCTAAGAACCGAAGAGAAATTACGATATGTGTCTCGCAATCGTATGCCAATGCCCCACAGCGCGAATCCGGCACAGAGTCCAAGAACCGTACGTCCGACCTCGTTTATCCAATTATTGTCAATCGCATATTTAACAAAGAAGCCGATGCCGATAATGAGAACCATTATACCGATTTTGCTGAGAAGATTGACCCCGATCTTCTCTTCAAGAGCATCTTGATTTTTGGAGGCGGAAACAACTTTTTCCTTCGGGGGAACAGGCGGAACAACAGGAACAGGGGGAATCGGTGGCGGGGAAACAGGCGGCATGTCTTCAACATTTGCCAAATCTGGCACAGCCTTATCTTTCTCACACAAATATTCCGCGTCAAGACCGTTATCCTCTTTTCCGGCAACCGATTGCTCTGACAACAGTGCGACTTTCCTCTTTAGCTCATCTATCTGCTTTTGCTGGGCCAAAGTCCAGGCCTTAAGTTCACGCACCTTTAAAAACAGGGCTAACAACGCTACGAGAGCCGCAATCACTATTATCAGACTTATCGACATAACGCCATAGATTGGTTCATTCGCAAATATATGACAAATTAACGTGCAAATGAAATAAATCTGACAAAAAAGTTACCTTTCTGAACCCGTCAATGAATCAACGAGTTCGTCGGGATTGTCGCAACTAACTACAAACCATTTGCCTCCATATAGGAATTTAACCATGTTTTTTCTATTGTTCACAAATGTATGAAGCGTCTCCTCACCATCGACAACTCCTACGTATCCAAAAAAGCCGTTACTTCCGAATCTCCTTATTCCGGCAATATTATACATGCGGCTTATCGACTCTATTTCCGAAACCTCAAATATCTTCGAGCTAAACACACATTTCAATATCAGCCTGCCACCATCCACCACAATTTTTCTGGGATAAAGACGAATTGTAATTATCACTGCGATCAAAATCGGAATCATTACGATTAACGGCCTATAGCTTCCCTCAGAAACTCTTGCACAAAATTTAGCGAAAAGCAAGATAATAACAACAGAAGCAAACGTAGTCATCAAAACAGTACCTTTATCGGGAGTACATCTAAACACTTTCATTTTTCAGTACGATTTAAGTTGCTATGTGTCGGCAAATATATGAAAAAAATTCGTCCACACAAAAATTACCCTTGCCGCCAATCCTTACGGCAAGGGTAATCTATATGGTTTGAATCATGGATTGTTCGTCTTATTTCGCGATAGGACAGCCCTGGCAACGTTCGGCAATCTGAGTGAAGAAATCGTTGCCCTTGTCATCAACGAGGATGAATGCGGGGAAGTCTTCAACCTCGATTTTCCAAATCGCTTCCATGCCGAGTTCGGGATACTCGAGACATTCCACTTTCTTGATGCTGTTTGCGGCAAGAATAGCGGCCGGGCCGCCGATGCTGCCGAGATAGAATCCGCCATGCTTATGACACGCGTCGGTGACCTGCTTGCTGCGGTTGCCCTTTGCAATCATGACCATAGAACCGCCTGCGGCCTGGAACTGGTCGACATAAGAGTCCATACGTCCGGCAGTGGTAGGTCCGAAAGAACCGGAAGGCATTCCTGCCGGAGTCTTGGCGGGGCCTGCATAGTAAATCGGATGGTCTTTCAGATAGTCGGGCATCGGGTCGCCTGCGTCAAGACGTTCCTTAATCTTGGCGTGGGCAATGTCACGGCCAACAATTATGGTACCGTTCAATGACAGACGGGTCGAAACTGGATATTTGGTAAGCTCGGCCAGAATTTCAGGCATCGGACGGTTAAGATCGATCTTGACGGCATTTCCTTCACCCTGGTTGCGAAGCTCTTCGGGAATCAATTCGCCGGGATTGGAATCAAGCTTTTCAATCCAAAGACCATCCTTGTTGATTTTGGCCTTTACATTACGGTCGGCCGAACAGCTCACACCGAGGCCGACAGGGCATGACGCTCCATGACGCGGCAAACGGATGACGCGGATGTCATGAGCGAAATACTTGCCGCCAAACTGAGCGCCGAGACCAATCTTCTGGGCTTCTTTCAAGAGAGTCTGCTCAAGCTCGATGTCGCGGAACGCGCGTCCGTACTCATTGCCCGACGTGGGGAGATTGTCATAATATTTCACCGAGGCCTTCTTTACTGTAGCCAGGTTCATCTCAGCCGAGGTTCCTCCGATGACAAAAGCGATATGATAAGGAGGACATGCGGCTGTGCCGAGCGACTTCATCTTCTCCACAAGAAACGGCACAAGCTTTTCAGGATTCAGAAGGGCCTTTGTCTCTTGATAAAGATATGTCTTGTTGGCCGAGCCTCCGCCTTTTGCGACGAAAAGGAACTTGTACTCATTGCCGTCGACAGCATAGAGGTCGACCTGAGCCGGAAGATTGCATCCGGTGTTGACCTCATCATACATGTTTAACGGAGCGTTCTGGGAATAACGCAGGTTATTTTCAGTATAAGTGTCGTAAACGCCGTGATAAATCTCTTTTTCATCGCCACCGCCTGTAAACACGTTCTGTCCTTTCTTTCCGATTACGATCGCCGTGCCGGTGTCCTGACAGAAAGGCAATTGGCCTTTGGCAGCAATTTCTGCATTACGGAGCATGGTGAGAGCGACAAACTTGTCATTTTCGCTGGCCTCAGGGTCATGGAGAATCTTGGCCACCATGGCATTATGTTCACGACGAAGCATAAACGCATTGTCATGAGTCGCCTGACGGGCAAGCACACGCAAAGCCTCGGGATCGACAACAAGCATCTCGTTGCCATTCCAGTTTTCAACCTTCACATAATCGGAAGTGAGGTGGTAATATTCCGTAGTGTCGGGCGACATCGGGAACATCTCTTGATATACAAACGGTTTTTGTGCCATAACAAAAGAATCTTTAAAATTACATCTTTGCAAAGATACAAAGAAGTGTCTATTTTACAAAAATCTTACCGTTTACGTTTAGGCAATTGAAAAATATCAAAGTACTCTTTGCTGCCGTTTGGGCGAGTTTTTGTCGCTCATGGCGTGGCAGCTGCCGCTAATCAGGGTTTAACGGTACACGTTCATTGTTATTGAATACAGAAGGAGGGGGTATTCCGCCTGTTGGGACGGGCGGCACGCACGGTCGGGAATATCCGGAGGGGGCAACCGGTCACGAAGCCATTGCACGGGCGTTTCGTTCCGGGGATTCGGGCGTGGTCGCGGCATGGATTTAGCGGTTTTACCGAGGTTTCTTTCAGGACGGTAGTCTGTTATCGTTTCCTCAGGACGCATAGGCCGTGCGTCCCTACAAGAGGGTGACGCATACCAACGCCGGCTCGGAAGCCAATAGGCAGTTGTTTTTCCTATTGTTGTGGTTTTCTCAGGACGTTCGGCCCGAACGTCCCTACAAGGTGTGGCATGCCCTAAGCTTGGCTGAGGGCGGGTGTTGGCTGTTGTTTCCGTGGTTTTCTGTGTCGTTGTTTCGGGGCGTTCGTTGCGAACGTCCACATGGGTGGATGATGTGTGTGTCATGGTTGTGTAGTATTAGATGTTTTTAATGTTTCTGCAAAGATAATACATAATTTGACACAAAGTAGGCACAAATTATCGCAACCCCCTAAATTTTTTTTTGCACGTACCCGAAATCGTCTTTCCAACAACAATCACATAGGCAAAATGTCCCTATAATATATGATAATAGCAAACATATGCCCCAACCCCAATCCCTACAACAAAGCGATTAAATACAAGCAGCACGATGAGTTACAAGAAAGTAGGAATACAATTAAACGGGGAGTAGATTGCACTACTCCCCGTTTCAGTACCCAGACCCGGGATCGAACCGGGATGGATTGCTCCACTGGTGTTTGAGACCAGCGCGTCTACCGATTCCGCCATCTGGGCTTTTGGTTGGGGCAAAGGTAAGGAGTTTTTTTTTGATGCGCAAATTTTGCGCATCAAATTAATCGATATTATTGCAAAATATCTAAAACATGAGGTTCAAGCGAAAACAGATCACTAAATATAAAGAAACCCGCTCCCAATATTTTTATGGGAGCGGGTTTTCTATAAATTATCTCTATACAATGCCCGTGGCTGTCAATCGCGGCTGCTTCCAAAGAAACGGAGCAGATAGAGGAAGAGGTTGATGAAATCAAGATAGAGCGATAGAGCACCAATGGTGGCGAGACGGGACTCGGTCAATCCGCTGCCATATTGAGCCATCTGCTTTATCTTCTGGGTGTCCCATGCGGTGAGACCCACGAAGATGAGGACTCCGGCAATCGAGACAATCCATTCCAAAGTGCTGTTGGCCCAGAACAGATTGATGACGCTCGCTATAATAAGGCCGATAAGAGCCATAAACAGGAAAGAGCCTATTTTGGTCAAATCGCGATTGGTGAAATATCCGTAGACACTCATGGCACCAAACACGCCGGCAGTGATAAGAAATGTCTTGAATATCGAGACCGGAGTATAGGCGTAGAAAATGAGCGCGAAAGTCACTCCATTGAGCAATGAATAAAGGAAGAACAGCGCCGTAGCGGCGGGGGAACTTATTTTATTCACAGCTCCGCTGATACCAAACACCATGAGAAGTTCAACGATAAGAAGCCCCCAGTAGACCCAGCGATGAGTAGCAAGAAACATCACAAGGTTGGGAATGCCTGAGCACAGAGCGGCAGCGCCGGCAGTGACAAGCAAAGCAAGAAACATTTTCACGTACACCTGTTTCATCACCTGCGAAACCCTGGTGTCAAGAGACTGAGCTCCGTAAGAATCAAGATTGTAATTGTTCATATTGTTTTAATGTTAGACTTTTAGTTGTTAATTACATTCGCTCGGGAACCTCGATGCCAAGAAGCCCCATACCCTTTTTAACAATATCAGCGACATTTTTGCTCAATGACAAGCGCAATGAACGCACGGCGGCATCTGACTCATTGAGGATGGAATAGTCATGATAGAACTGATTGTATTCCTTCACCAAGTCATAGACATAATTGGCTATCAAAGCGGGAGAATAGGCACGTCCTGCTTCGGCCACGACCTGCGGGAAGTCGGCCATATGCTGGATGAGCGAGGTCTCTTTTTCGTTGGGTGACACCATCTCATAGCCTTCGATGTCGTAACCGGCAGCCTCGGCTTTGCGAAGCACTGAACGGATACGCGCATAAGTGTACTGAATGAAGGGGCCGGTATTGCCGTTGAAGTCTATCGACTCTTTCGGATTGAAGGAGATATTCTTGCGGGGATCAACCTTCAAAAGGAAATATTTCAACGCGCCCATGCCGACAATACGCGCAATCTCAGCCGATTCCTCGGGGGTGAAATCACCCTTTCCGCGTTCAGCCGACACTTCGGCGGCATCACGTATCATATCATCCATAAGATCATCGGCATCAACCACAGTGCCTTCACGGCTCTTCATCTTGCCTTCAGGCAGCTCGACCATTCCATAAGAGAAATGCACCAAATCCTTGCCCCACTTGAAGCCCAGACGGTCGAGAAGGAGCGAAAGCACCTGGAAATGGTAGTTCTGCTCGTTGCCCACGACATAAATCATCTTGTCGATGGGATAATCACGATAACGCAATTTGGCGGTACCGATGTCCTGGGTCATGTATACCGATGTCCCGTCGCTTCTGAGGAGAAGCTTATGGTCAAGCCCGGCATCAGTGAGGTCGGCCCATACGGATCCGTCGTCCTTGCGGTACATGATTCCCTTTTCGAGCCCTTCAAGCACTTTTTCCTTGCCTTCAAGATAGGTGTTGCTCTCGTAATATATTTTGTCAAAGTCAACGCCGAGACGCTTGTAGGTGACATCAAACCCGTCATAGACCCAATTGTTCATACGCTCCCAAAGCGCGCGCACTTCAGGATCGCGGGCTTCCCACTTGCGAAGCATCTCACGGGCCTCCATCATAAGCGGCGAGGCGGCCTCGGCTTCTTCCTTAGTCATCCCTTTTTCCATCAACTCCTTGACTTCGGCTTTATAATGCTTGTCAAAAAGCACATAGAAATCGCCAATAAGGTGATCGCCCTTTTTACCGGTAGATTCCGGAGTGGCGCCATCACCCCATTTCTGCCAGGCAAGCATCGACTTGCAGATGTGGATGCCACGGTCATTTACGATATTGGTTTTAATGACGTTGTTTCCGCACGCCTTCAATATCTCGGCAAGGCTATAGCCAAGCAGATTGTTTCGGATATGGCCGAGATGAAGGGGTTTATTAGTGTTGGGCGAGGAATATTCCACCATTACCAACGGACTTTCAGGGGTTGCCTGACGGAACCCGAAATCCTCAGTCGAATCGATATGACGCAACATTGAGGTGAAATATGTGGGTTCAATCACTATGTTAAGGAATCCCTTGATGACATTGAAACGGTTGACAGCCGGTTCGTTGTCAACAAGCCATTCCCCGATTTCCTTTCCTACGGCTTCGGGGGCTTTACGAGCAGCTTTAACCCAAGGGAATACAACGACAGTCAGATTACCCTCAAATTCCTTCTTGGTAGTCTGGGGCACAATCGAAGAGGGGTCGGTCTCCACTCCGTAAATATCGTGGACGGCACGCGCCACGGCTTGAGCTATTATATCATCAATTGACATAGAGATTATATATTGGTTTTAATTTTGAAAATACAAAGATAGCACAAAAAAAAAATTATTTGTCTCACGACAAATAATCTTCTTAACCTTAAATCTAATACCATGAAAAACACGATGCAAAGTTACGCATTTTATGTTATACAACATAATAATTAAACATAAAAACGCTTACCATTAACACTATTTAACAGTAACCTATTAAATATGACCCTATCCCGATAATTGAGTCCACAAAAAAAGATGGTGTGTCACATGGATTTAGAGCGATTGTGACACACCACCTTTCTATGAATTAGAGACTGAAATTATTTCACCTCCCAGTGCTCGCCGGCAAGAATCATGTCGCGGAGAGTGTCGAAGCCTTTCTTAGCCTTCACCTCGGCAATCTGCATATCGACACCTTCATTATAAACGGGGCTGTCGACTTCACGGATTATGCCGACAGCAAGAGGCAATGAATCACCATCCATCATAGCAAGCTGCTGATGCAGGAAGTTGCTCGGAGTATGAGCATCATGGACAAGGACATCGTCGATTGTATAGCCGTCCTTACCCACTTCAACGGCTTTCAAAAGGAAACCGTCCTGAACAAGACCCTTCTCCATGTTTTTTCCGAAAAGCATCTTCTCGCCATGACGCAAATGGATGGTGCGGTCAGCACGGAACTCACGGTCAGTGATGCCGTTGTGTATGCCATTGTTGAAAATAACGCAATTCTGCAGCACCTCAACCACCGACGCGCCTTTATGACGAGCAGCAGCAGCCATCACTTCCTGACCCACAGCAAGATCTACATCAATAGCGCGTCCAAAGAAATTGCCACGAGCGCCGAATACAAGTTCAGCAGGGATAAACGGGTCTTCCACCGTACCGTAAGGGGACGACTTGCTGACAAACCCGCGAGCGCTTGTGGGAGAATACTGACCTTTGGTAAGACCATAAATCTTATTATTGAAAAGAAGGATATTAATATCCACATTACGACGGATAGCGTGGATAAAATGATTACCGCCGATAGCGAGTCCGTCGCCGTCGCCGGAAATCTGCCATACGGTCATCTCCGGATTGGCAACCTTGAATCCGGTAGCCACAGCCGCCGCACGTCCATGGATTGTGTGGAATCCGTAAGTATTCATATAATAAGGCAGACGTGAACTACATCCGATACCGGAAATAACCGCCGTTTTGTAAGGAGGCACACCGAGTTCAGCCATTGCCTTGTGGAGTACGTTAAGAATCGCGTGGTCGCCACATCCGGGGCACCAACGCACCGACTGTCCGTTCTTGTAGTCGGCTGCAGTATAATTTTTACATTCCATGATTAGCAACTGTTTACTTTTTATCCATGATGTTGATTACAGCATCCACCACTTCGCTGACCAAGAAAGGCTGACCTTGAATCTTGTTGATACGGTGTATTTCCAATCCGGCAAATTTGCCTTGCAGATAATAGGCAAATTGTCCGCAGTTCAACTCCGCGCATATCACACGCTTGTATTTAGAGAAGACTTCAGCGGTATTGGCAGGAAGAGGATTGATGTAACGGAAATGAGCGAATGCCACTTTGTGACCGTTGGCACAAAGCTCTTCGGCAGCGGTATACAGATGTCCGTAAGTACCGCCCCAACCGATAAGAAGGGTATCGGCATCCTTGTCACACATCACATCAAGTTCATGAATACTGTCGGCAATTTTCGCGATTTTTTCACGGCGCACATTCACCATGCGTTCATGATTTTGCGGGTCATTTGAAATAACGCTTGTATTGAAGTCCTTTTCAAGACCGCCGATACGATGAGCCAAACCCTCTGTTCCCGGAATAGCCCAGTAACGCACAAGAGTTTCGGGATCACGCGAGTAAGCCTTCCATGAGTCTTTCATTGAATCAGGCACAAAATTGGGCTTGATTTCGGGATATTCGTTATCCTCCGGAATACGCCATGCCGACGAACCGTTGCCGATAAACGCATCGGACAACAGGATTACCGGAGTCATATGTTCAACGGCAATTCGGCAAGCCTCGAACGCCATAGTGAAACAGTCGGTCGGTGAAGCCGGAGCCACCACAACCACGGGAGATTCGCCGTTCCTACCGTAAAGAGCCTGCATTAGATCGGTCTGCTCAGTCTTTGTAGGAAGACCTGTCGACGGGCCGCCACGCTGCACGTCAATGACGACAAGTGGAAGTTCGGCCATCACGGCAAGCCCGATCGCCTCGCTCTTAAGAGCAAGCCCAGGACCCGATGTTGAAGTCACAGCCAGATTTCCGGCGAACGAAGCTCCGATAGCCGAGCATACGCCTGCGATCTCATCTTCCATCTGAAGAGCTTTAACTCCGAGATCCTTACGCTTCGCAAGTTCGTGAAGAATATCGGTCGCCGGGGTAATCGGGTAGCTGCCAAGGAACAAGGGACGGCCTGATTTTTCAGATGCCATGATAAGGCCCCACGCAGTGGCCGTATTTCCGTTGATGTCGGTGTAATAACCAGGACGAATCGATTCGGATTCAATACGATAGGTCGATACCGACGCATGTATGTTTTCTCCGTAATTATATCCGGCCATAAGAACCTTTGAATTGGCCTCATATACAGCCGGCTTCTTTGCAAATTTATTTTTCAAGTGGTGGAGAGCAGCCTCAACCGGACGGTCAAACAACCAACATACTAGGCCGAGAGCGAAAATATTTCTACATTTCATCACCGCCTTATTGTCAAGACCGGAATCGGCAAGAGCGGCTTTAGTCATGGAGGTCACAGGCACTTCTACTACCTGCGCGTTAAGATTCAATTCTTTGAAAGGCTCCATCGTCTCAAAAAGAGCTTTCTTAAGATCGGCCTCTTTAAAAGAATCGATGTCGACAATAGCCACCCCTCCGGCTTTAAGATGTTTAACGTTCTGTTTAAGAGCGGCCGGGTTCATGGCGACAAGCACATCCGCCTTATCGCCGGGAGTGTGCACACCGACACCTACGCTTACCTGGAATCCGGAGACTCCGCTCAAAGAACCCTGAGGGGCACGGATTTCAGCCGGATAATCGGGAAATGTTGATACCTGGTTGCCTACTCCTGCCGATACATTAGTAAAAATGTTACCGGCAAGCTGCATTCCGTCTCCCGAATCTCCGGAAAATCGGATTACAACCTTGTCTAAGCACTTTACATCAGCTTTTTCTAACATAATGCATGCACGGTTTTTGGTTTGTTTAGCCGATTCCATAAGGAATCAAGCCTTATAAATTATTTTTTTGATTTATGGTTATATCTCAATTCAGTTCCTCTGACACCGGAATCTATTTCTCCATGAGAATAGACAATCTTTCCATTGACTAAAGTCATGACAACACGGTTATGAAGCACACTTCCGGCGAGAGGAGTCCATCCGCACCGGCTAATCGCCATCGTATCGGTGATTTCATATGGAGTGTCGTGGCTTACGACAGCAATGTCAGCATAATACCCTTTCCGCAGATAACCACGGCGCTCGATGGAATATAGTTCGGAGGGCGCATGACACATTTTATCTATAACCAGTTCATGGGTGAACACTCCTTTATCGGCAAGTTCAAGCATCACCGGCAGTGAAAACTGCACCATTGGCGCCCCTGATGCCGCCGTCAACGCGTTGCCCTCCTTCTCTGAAAGCAGATGCGGGGCATGATCAGTGGCAACGATGTCAATACGGCCGTCCCGTAAACCCTGACGCAAAGCTTCTCGGTCGGAAGAGGTCTTTACCGCAGGATTCATCTTTACCCGAGTTCCGAGCCTATCATAGTCAGCATCGGAAAACCATAGATGATGGACACACACTTCAGCAGTGACACGCTTATCTCGAAGAGGCTCCATCGAAAACATTTCCACTTCCTCCGCTGTCGACACGTGGAGCACGTGAAGCCGGCTATCGTATTTCTTTGCCCGTTCGATAGCCCGGCGAGTCGAGACAATGCATGCTTCACGACTACGTATTTCAGGATGCAACCGTACAGGCACATCATCGCCACATTCTGCGACAATACGGGCGCGATTGGCTCTGATTGTCGCCTCGTCTTCCGAATGAATCGCGATAATCGCCGGCACCTCACCGAATATCCTCTCCAAGGCTTCCTCATCATCCACAAGCATATTTCCTGTCGAGGAGCCGAGAAACAACTTGACTCCCGGCACCCGGGAATAATCGCATGACAGCAATTCATCGATATTATCGTTGGTAGCTCCTATGAAAAAGCTATAGTTGACAGCCGAAACCTCGGCGGCATGGACAAGTTTATTCTCCAACTCGCCGACAGTGACTGTAGGCGGCTTCGTATTAGGCATGTCCATGAATGAGGTGACTCCGCCTGCCGCCGCCGCACGCGACTCCGTATATATGTCGCCTTTGTGGGTAAGGCCGGGATCACGAAAATGCACCTGGTCGTCAATGACTCCCGGTAGTATATACGCCCCGCCGACATCGACCGCCGCATCCGCGCAAGCCAGAAGCTGTTGAGAAGGAATACCGTCGGCCACATCAGTTATAGTGTCGCCGTCAATGACTACATATCCGACAAACCTACGGTTTTCGTTTATGATAATTCCATTGAAAAGAATCAAATCATGTCTCATGGTATCATTATGCCTTAAACAGTTTTCGGGTGTTTTCCAAACATACTCGACAGTTTAAGTTTAATCACGCCGAACACAGCCTCAGAAAAAATCCCGCTATTCATTTTACTTATACCCAACACCCGATTGGTGAATATAATCGGCACTTCCGTTATCTTGAATCCGAGAATCGACGAAGTGAACTTCATTTCAATCTGAAACGCATAGCCTTTGAATCTTATACGGTCAAGTTCTATAGTTTCGAGGACTTTACGGCGGTAACAAACAAAGCCGGCAGTAGTGTCGTGAATCGGAAGACGCGTTATGAACTGGACGTACTTGGACGCAAAATATGACATCAGGACACGGCTCATAGGCCAATTTACGACATTGACACCGGTAATATAGCGAGACCCTATGGCAACATCGGCGCCACCATCATGACAAGCCTTATATAGCCGCAACAAATCCTGAGGATTATGGGAAAAATCAGCGTCCATCTCAAAGATGTAGTCATACTTCCTCTCTATCGCCCATTTAAATCCGGCAATATAGGCAGTGCCGAGTCCAAGTTTGCCTTTGCGTTCAATCATATGAACGCGTCCGGAATATTCTTCCATTTTTTTCCGCACAATCGAGGCTGTGCCGTCGGGCGATCCGTCATCAACGATCAGCACATCCATCCTATGAGGCAACGAGATTACGGCATCAATTATCGATGCCGCATTCTCGGCTTCATTATAGGTCGGAATTATAACAACCGAATCAGACGCGGAATTAAGTTCTGACATCTTGCAGATAACTTATTATACTGTTATAATTAAATCAATTTCGCGAGAGTAGCTTCTATGCGACGCATAGCTTCGCATATATTCTCATCGCTGGTCGCATAGCTCATGCGTATGTATCCGGGACATGCGAAAGCAGAGCCCGCAACAGTAGCTACGTGTCCTTCTTCAAGAAGGAACATCGCAAGGTCGGAGTCATTGTTAATCACGAGGTCTCCGCATCGCTTACCGAAATAGCTTGACACCTCGGGGAAGAGATAGAAAGCTCCGTCGGGGTTATTGACCTTCAACCCCGGAATAGCACGGGCAAGACCGACAATAAGATCACGGCGACGTTCAAAAGCTTTACGCATTTCCTCAACACAATCCTGAGGGCCGGTATAAGCCGCTTCAGCAGCTTTCTGAGCGATAGAGGACGCATTGGACGTGTATTGACTCTGCAGTTTATTGGTAGCCTTCGCAAGCCATAACGGAGCGGCAACGAAACCGATACGCCAGCCAGTCATGGCATAAGCTTTTGACACACCGTTCACAACACAGGTGCGGTCGGCAATCTCCGGGAATGAGGCAAGCGAAGTGAAACTGCCGGTAAAATTGATATGCTCGTATATCTCATCTGACAGAACAAGCACATCAGGATAATCGGCAAGCACATTCACAAGCTCCTGCAACTCGCTGCGGCTATATACGCTCCCTGTAGGATTACTCGGAGAGCAAAAGAACACAACTCGGGTCTTTTCGGTAAGGGCGTTACGCAATTGTTCCGGAGTAATCTTGAAATCGGTCTCAATAGTTGCAGGAACAAGAACATTCTTTCCCTGGGCAAGATTAACCATCTCCATATAGCTTACCCACGCCGGAGTCGGAATCACGACCTCGTCACCGGGATTCACCACCGACAGAATAACATTACACAAAGACTGTTTCGCTCCATTTGACACAACAATCTGTTCCGGGGCAAAATCAACGCCGTTCTCCTCCTTCAACTTTTTAGAAATAGCCTTACGAAGCGACATATAACCCGGGACAGGAGTATAAAAAGAGAAATTATCGTCAATAGCCTTCTTGGCTGCGTCTTTTATATGAACGGGGGTAGGGAAATCAGGTTCGCCCACCGAAAGATTAATTACGTCAACACCCTGAGCCTTGAGTTCCTGGCTTTTCTGTGACATAGCAAGTGTTTGCGATGGCGCAAGCGACTGCACGCGTTTAGAAATCTGCTCCATTATATTTATTGTTTTTTATTATCTGATTTACTTTTTGCAAATATATATTATTTTACATTGCCATTGCATATTTTATGCGCTTTAACAATGCGATTATAACATTTTTTTGTACATTATCACTTTTTTGAAATCTCTTTCATCAATTCTTCAACGGCCTTTTTCAATTGAAGGTCTTCCCCTTTGACAAGCGCCGCCGGATCATTTACAACAAGAATCTCAGGCTCGAGCTGAGAATTCTCGAGATAATTTCCTTGTGCAGTGCGATAGCCTATAACCGGCACTCCGAATAACATCGACGAATCCTGGAGTCCGATCCAGTTGACACTCGTCATGGTTCCCGGGACAGGAGTCCCGACAAGTTTCCCAAGTCCCATTGTCTTATAAACCCACGGAGTCCCATGGGCATTGCTGTAATTGGCCTCACATTGAATCATGATACTCGGTTTGTTCCAACGACGACTTGGCATATCGCACACATCAACGCCACGAATCACCTGAGTCAGATATTTTTTACCGCTGAACAGCACCTCGATATCTTCATGCAAACGTCCACCGCCATTCCAACGCGTATCGATAACAATACCGTCTTTGTTTACATATTTCCCAAACATATCGGTATAGATATTTCGATAGCTCTGATCATCCATTGACTCAATGTGGACATAGCCGAGACGACCTCCCGAGAGGCTGTCAACATCTGCCGCACGCCGCTTAACCCAACGATTATACAACAAGTCATCCATACGTCCTTTGGTAATAGGAAGAATCACTTCTTCCCAGCGTTTTCCTGATTTAGGATCATAGAATGCCACCAAAGTCTTTTTGCCCTGGATATTATTGAACAATGAAGTATAATCAGTCTTGTCATCAATGGGCTTATCTCCTATCTTCTCTATAACCACGCCTGATTTCACATTAGAATTGGCATGATCAAACGGGCCTTTTTCCACAACCTCGGCAACCATGATTCCCTTACCATTATAAGTCCAGTCATATAACAGGCCCAATGATGCGGTCGGTTCCTTGCCGCCGTTAGCATAGAAGCGCGCTCCTGTATGTGAGGCATTAAGTTCGCCAAGCATTTCGCTTAACAATTCCTGGAAATCATAATTATTGCTGATATGCGGAAGGAAGCGGCGATAGGCTTCAGTCATTGCGTTCCAGTTCACACCATGAAGATTCTTGTCATAGAATCGGTTGGCGACTTCCTGTTTGACATAATTAAACATATATTCGCGTTCAGCCGCAGGATCAATGAACTGGCGGGCTGAGTATGTGATCGGAGTCAATTTTTCAGACGCTACCGACATTTTGCGAAGGATACGCGGTCCAAGGACGAAAATATTGGAGCCTTTTGCATCAGGCTGCAACCCGGCAGCCGACCCCAAAGCAGCCACCTGGTTAAGATTATGCTTGCGTAAATCGACCGACCATAAAGCGGTAGATTCGCTGCCATTGGCAACGTAATAGAGCTTGTCGCCATCTTTATTGACAATAGCGCTAAGCATATCAGACGAAGCCGGAGTGACACGTACAATACGGTCTCTCATGCCGTCAAACTCTATATTGATTTTCTTGCTGTCGGCACTATCAGCCGATTCTTTTTTGGCATCTTTTTTCTTATCGGCCTTCTTGTCTTTCTTATCTGATTTTTCCTTATCCTCTTTTTGTTGTTTCTCAAGCTCTTTACGAAGTTCATAATCCTCTTTAGACAATCTATACTTATCGTAAGCATCCTGATTCATGAAAACAAGCATCGCATCGGTAAGAGAGCCCCATGAAGCCTGACTCCTCAAGCCATAACGGTCAGAGAGAAACAATATGGCATTTCCATCCATCACCCATGTCGGCTCGGAATCAAAATAAGAAGACTGTGTAATATTACGCACGACCGGAGTACCGGTAGTATTTACAATAGCGACATCGCTATAAGGCTGATGGCCATTGCCGGTTGTCTCAAATGTTATCCACTTGCCATCAGGCGACCATGAATAAGAGAATCCTCCGTTACTTTCAGGATGAGTAGACCCGTCTGTGATCTGACGCACTTTCTTAGTGTCAAGATTCATCACCATAAGTTTGCGGCGATCCTGGATGAAAGCAAGTTCCTTACCGTCGGGAGAGTAATCAGGATGAGAGCGTTCTATGCCGTCCTTACCGTCAAAAAGGGCCTTTTCTTCGATAACAGTCGCATTAGGGAAATTGAGGTCTTCTTTTCGGGATATAGCAGCGGTATATATATTTGCATGTCCGTCACGTTCACTGGTATAAGCTATTGTACGGTTATCCGGATTCCAGGCAATGTTACGCTCTGCGGCAGGCGTATCGGTAATCTGTTTTGTTGTCGCATATTCCACAGAGGTAATGAATATATTGCCTCGATTTGTAAATGCAACCATTTTCCCGTCCGGCGATGCCACAGCCCCGCTTGACGATGCTACAGTTACCTGTTCAAGCGGATTTTCCTCATCCAAAACAATAGCGACATTTACTTTAGAGGGCTTCTGTCCTGGTCTTTGGGTATAAAGTTCGCCATTATATGTATAGGCCAGCAAGCCGTCCTTGCTTTGCGACAGAAAGCGTACAGGATGTGTGGAAAAACTCGATTCCTGTTTTACCGAAGCAGGATTATCTATCGGAAAAGAATAAACATTAAATGACTTTCCATTACGCTCACTGAGTATATATACTGTTTTTCCATCGGGAGAAAGAATCGGGTCGCGGTCTTCCCCGGGACGGTTGGTAAGATTCTTGTGGGAACCGGTTTTAGCATTATACATCCATATATCGCGTGTGACAGAAGATGTATGATGTTTGCGCCATTCATCTTCCGAACCTTTCACGTCCTGATATAGAAATGAGCCATTGTTGTCGACAAAATTAATTTTCTGAGCCGGCGTTCCAATTACTTGTTCGATACGTCCGCCTTCCACAGGAACTTTGTAAACCTCAGTCAAACGTGCCGATGGAAAAGCCGCACTTGTTGCCGGGTCTAATAACGCCGCTGAGAAAAACACGTATTTGCCATCAGGAGAAAATGCCTCGGGAGTTTCTTTAATCGAATTGAAGGTAAGACGGCGCGCTGTGCCGCCGGCGGCAGGCATGACATAGATGTCCTGTCCTCCGTTACGATCACTTGAAAACGCAATCATCTTGCTGTCGGGCGACCATTTGGGTTCTGACTCATAGGATGACTGTGCGGTAAGGCGTTGGGCGTTTCCGCCTTGCGGACTTATGGTATAAATATCGCCTTTGTAAGTGAAAGCTATCTTACTGCCATCAGGCGAAATTACTGCGTCGCGCAACCATAATGGGGCGCCCCATGCACAACAACCGGTTAACAATGTGGCTAATGAAAGGATTGTTTTTTTCATTTTTCCTGAAACGTGTACAATTATGAACGAGGTATTTTAAGTTTTTGGCCTATTTTGATATCAGAGCCGCTGAGGCCGTTAAGCTCCTGGATATCAGCGACAGTGACACCCTTATATTTTTTTGCGATACGGAATAAGCTTTCGCCTTTTTTAACAGTGTGATACCTTATGCTTGGTGTCGAAGACTTCTTGGCCTTGGTTGTCTTTGGAGTGTTTTTAGCTACCGAAGTCTCTTTTTTAACTTCTTTTGAATCCTCCACAGCTTCAGCTTTGGCAAGCTCCGGTACGGTCGTCATAACGGCGGAAGAATCAGCCGGCACACTGTCGGATGTTATAGTCGATGCAGATTGCGGTTCAGTCGATGCAATAATCGGCTCGCTCTTCTTACGACCGGTAGCGACACGTTCGTAAGAATGTATCTTCAATTTTTTACCACGAGCTATCGTATTGTTTTTTAACTTATTCCACTTCTTGATATCAGCAATGCCAACTCCATATTTAGACGCGATTTTCGACAATGTTTCCCCTCTCTTAACCACATGCGTTTTCACCACAAGCTTGGTGGTATATTCCATATCGGGATCCTCTGTCGGATTTAATGTCGGTTCGACAAGATCGCGACGAGCATATAGTTTATAATCATGACTAACAATGCTGTCCTCGCTCATCAAATAGGAATATACCTGCATTGACGGCAATACAAGAGAATACGGGCGCGTATCACCCGGAATCACATCTTTCCTAAACTGGGGATTAAGCACTCTCAACTCCTCCAACGGGATATTAAGCACATCGGAAATCTGCTTGAGATGAACTCTCTTTGTGATATGGATTGAATCGGTTATTATAGGACGACGCGCTAAAGCCGGACTTATATTGTGTTCGTTATAATAAGTCATCACATAATTAGCGGCAATAAAAGCCGGTACATATCCGCGAGTTTCTTGCGGAAGCAGATAATAAATCGCCCAAAAATCCTTATTTTCTCCACCGGCACGACGCAATGCCTTATTAACATTTCCCGGACCGCAGTTATATGCAGCAATTGCAAGCGACCAATCGTGATACATCTCATAAAGCTGTTTCAGATAAGACGCAGCAGCTTCCGACGATGCATAAGGGTCACGGCGTTCATCCACAAGAGTGTTTACTTCCAAGCCAAGCCCGCGGGCTGTTGGAAGCATAAATTGCCATAATCCGGTGGCTCCAGCACGTGACACGGCATCAGGATTCAACGCCGATTCAATCACCGGAAGATAGCGGAGTTCAAGCGGCAGTCCTTTGCGTTCAAGAGCCTCTTCAAATATGGGCATGTAGTAAAGGCTCATTCCAAGCATATTTTCCACAAGCTGACGACGACGCTGTGTGTACATGTTAATATATGAACGCACAACTTGATTGTAAGGCATCTCGATGTCGGTAGGTATCTTGCTAAGACGCTGGATATACACCTCATCGGTAGCATCGATATTTGGAGTATTAGACATATTCTCATTCAGAACCGCATAATTCTGAAGATACCAGTTCTGCAACATTTTATGAGTATCCGTTTCAAAACTTTCAGGATACTGAATGGCATTATCCGTTATCGATTGCTTCAGCGTGAGTATTGACGGAGCCGCCGATGCTAACAGCATCGCGCTTCCGAACAGGATTGTAGATATTAACTTTTTCATTGCGAGAGATATTTAGCGGAGTAGAGTTTTCAAAAATTAAACGCCCATTGCATTCCTATTCCCGGAGTATTGGATGTGTTGGTCTGGATAACAGCCGGATGCACATCCATTGACAGGTTTTCGGATATATCAAAATGAGCAAGCGAGGCATCGACATATGCATCAACCATAGCTACGAGATACACTCCGATCATGGATATGATACACAAATCGCGCTGTCGCCGGAATTTGTCTTTTTTGTTTTTTAACACCCGTTCAAGCCATCCTTTATTAAGCGATGACTCATCAGTATTGGGAGGATAAAAATCCATATAGCTTTTTGTGGACGGGTCATTGTCTGTTATATCACGATATGCTTGTGTATAATCACGAAGCATACGATTATTCCAATTTGTGGCATATCCCAACCCTACATAAGCACCGACAACAATCGGGAGCTTCCAGTAGCGGCGATTATACAGCTGTCCCAATCCCGGGCATAAGGCCGACATCCATAGCGCACGGTTAGGATCGGGATTAAACTCACGCACACGATAATCCGGATCTATCGGTTTACCGGTCGAAGGGTCAATCATTATTGAAACGCTGTCGACAGGGACAGCGCCAACAGGAATCATCCTGAGACTATCGCCGTCCTGCTCTATAGAATCGCCGACAACCAACACTCGTTCATGACGAGGTACGGAAAGATAAATCGAGTCGGGAAACTCTTTCGGAACATCAGCAGGTGGCAAAACCAGTATAGAGTCAGACGACGGCACAGGCCGTACCGGCTGCATTACAGTATCCGGAGATTGCGAGAAAGAAGAATTTGCTGAAAAAATGTTAAAAGGCATTACTGCCGCCAAAATCAACATGATTGTCAATATTCGCGGCATCATACGAAATGCTGTCAGTATTTTAGGCAAACTCACTTGCTTCATAAGATAATATCCTGAATTTCAGGACTTACTCAACGAAAACCACACATTCTTTCAAGAGACGGTTCCTTTCGACATCACCCCTCAGAATGTTTTATTGTGTCAAAGATAGCAATTAATTGCTCAAGTTCCGCCTCATTGCTAAAAGGAAATGTAATTTTTCCTTTTCCCTGCTGATTACAGGTAAACTGAACCGGCGTGTGAAAAGAAGCGCTTAGATGCTTCTTTAAAATATCGAAATCATGATTCGTCATGTGTGTTGCCGCCGTCTTTTCAGGAATACCGCCATTTTCAGCAGCTTTCTGATATGACTTTGCAAGTTCTTCGACTTTTCTTACCGAAAGCCCATGCTTCACTATTTCATTATACAACCGAAGTTGCAGTGACGGATCATTGATTGTGAGCAGAGCGCGCGCATGTCCCATATCAACACGTTTATCCCGCAATCCCAGCTGAACTTCCGCAGGCAATTTCAATAATCGCAGAAAATTAGCAATCGTAGCGCGTTTTTTACCTATACGTTCGCTCAAACGCTCTTGTGTCAAATTATATTGGTCGATAAGTTTCTTGAACGTAAGAGCGATTTCAATCGCATTCAAATCCTCGCGCTGAATGTTTTCAATCAATGCCATTTCCGTCAACTCGCTGTCATTGGCGGTACGGATATATGCGGGAACCGAAGTCAATCCGGCTTTCAATGCGGCCCTGTACCTACGCTCTCCGGCGATAATCTGATACGAATTATCTCCCGTCTTTCGCAAAGACAAGGGCTGTATAATCCCAAGTTCACGTATCGATGAAGCAAGTTCGTCAAGAGCCTCTTCATCGAATGTCGTACGGGGCTGTTCGGGATTAGGTGAAATCTGATCCAGTTTTATATCGTTGATAGCCGTCGAACCGCGTGCCGGAACATCATCCATCTGGATAAGCGAGTCAAGCCCCCTGCCAAGTGCATTTCTTTTTAACGCCATACTCTATTTTTTTAAAGATTGGCAGCGGCAGGCTGTTTACGATGTTTTGCAATCAACTCTTTCGCAAGCATTGTATGACTGGTCGCTCCTCGGCTTTCAGGATCATATATCAATGCGGGCAACCCATGTGATGGAGCCTCGCTCAATCGTATATTACGTGGGATCACAGTATTGAAGACCATATCTCCGAAATGACCCTTTAGCTCCTCGTAAATTTGATTGGCGAGACGCAGACGGGCATCATACATGGTCAAAAGGAATCCTTCTATTTCAAGCTCGGGATTTAGTTTTGACTTTATAATCCTGATTGTATTGAGCAACTTGCTTATTCCTTCAAGAGCGAAATACTCTGCCTGTACCGGAATTATTACCGAATCCGCCGCCGTTAGAGCATTAACGGTTATAAGCCCAAGAGAAGGCGAGCAATCAATCAAAATGTAATCATATTTATCTACAATCGGAGAAAGCACGTTAAGCAACACTCTTTCCCGATTGTCTTTATTTACAAGTCCCAATTCAGCGCCGGCAAGATCTATACGAGAACCGACAAGATCAAGACCTTTTATACATGTAGGCACTTGAGAACCGTCAATAGGATAGTCGTCGACAAGACATTCATAAATTGAGGAAGACATCGACTTTGGGTCAATTCCGTAGCCCGAAGTCGCATTAGCTTGCGGGTCGGCGTCAATAATGAGGACTTTCTTGCCCTGATTGGCAAGAGACGCGGCAAGATTGATTGTCGTAGTGGTTTTACCCACCCCTCCCTTTTGGTTGGCTATTGCGATAATTTTACCCATAATCAGTTGTTATTGATAACGCAAAGATAATGATTTATATCCAATTGACTCCAAGAATATCATAATCAATTTGAGTTAAATGTTTATAACTGCCACTTTATGTTGATAACAACAAATCACATCATGCCTATTAAAATTCGTTCATTCTATTGCCAACAAATCAAGAATTGTTAATTCACGATTCCTTCTCTTCAGAAAAATTCATTATATTTGCCGAAAAGAGATCAAATCTCTCTTCGGAATTATTTTATATTTATGCAACCAATCTTTATAAACCTTAAAATGAAAAGACATCTGATTCTCGCAGCGCTTTTAGCAATAGCCTATCAGGCAATTCAGGCGGATAACGCCACTGCACGTGAGCGAATAAACATCAACCGCGAATGGAATTATAAGGAAAATGACCCGCAAGGTGTTGATTCCTCATTACATTACTCCCGGTTAAAACCATACCTGCTGCCTGCGGCTAACGAATTTATCCTTTTCGGAAACAAGCACAAACGGCCGGATGGAAATCCCGGAGGAGATGTCGCATATGTCAAGCCCGATTTTGATGACAGCGACTGGAGACAACTCAATCTCCCTCATGACTGGGCCATCGAAGGGCCATTCAACATCGATTACGACGGCGCCACAGGCAAGCTGCCATATTGGGGCACAAGATGGTATCGCAAGGCCATCGAAATACCGTCATCCGACAAGGACAAACAAATTTATCTTGATATTGACGGAGCCATGTCTTACGCATCGGTATGGTGCAACGGCAATTATGTCGGCGGATGGCCATATGGATATGCGTCATTCCGTCTTAATCTCACTCCATATATTAATCCGGGAGAGAAGAATCAACTGGCAATCCGCCTCGACAGCCCGGAAGACGCTTCGCGCTGGTATCCAGGATCGGGTATTTACCGCAATGTGTGGCTCGTAAAAACGTCTCCTATACATGTCTCTCAATGGGGGACATTCATCAAAAATATAGCTGTCTCGCCTGAAAATGCGGAAATGGAGATGAGCGTCCAAATTGAAAACCATTCAGGCAAAGACCAAAAGGTGGACGTGATAACTGACATATATCGTCTTGGAGCAGATGGGAAAATCACGGGAAACACTCTGTCGAGTTTTGGCAACAAAAATGTCGTTGCAAGAAAATCAGGAAAGATAACGTCAGCAAACAGATTTCAGGTTGCCAATCCGGCATTATGGGATATCGAAAACCCCAACCGTTACATAGCAATTACCAGAATCATCACCAACGGCAACGAAACCGACCGATATGAAACTCCTTTTGGAATACGCAATGCCGAATTCACATTAGACAACGGATTTGAACTTAACGGGAAACGCGTACAATTGAAAGGCGTGTGCATGCACCATGACCTCGGGGCATTAGGGGCGGCCTTCAATCGAGTCGCTGCCGAACGCCAATTAAGGATAATGAAAGAGATGGGAGTAAACGCAATCCGCACATCCCATAATCCACCGGCACCGGAACTGGTAACACTCTGCGACAGCATGGGATTACTTATGCAACTCGAACTGGCCGACACATGGCACAACGGAAAACGTAAAAATGATTACAACCGTTTATTTGATGATTGGAGCGAGGCCGACATGCGTTCGCTTGTACGCCATTACCGAAACAACCCGTCAGTAATTATGTGGAGTATCGGAAACGAAGTTCCCGACCAATCGTCAGAACTTGGAGTGGAAATCGCCCACAAACTTACAGCTTACAGCCATGACGAAGATCCTACACGACCTACATCATATGGAAGCAACAAGAGCGACGCTCCATTTAGAGAACTCGTAAACCACATCGACGTATTCGGACAAAATTACAATCTGAAAGCATATGACAATTTCTTCCGACAAAATCCGACCCGTCGCTATCATGCAAGCGAAACATCTTCCGCCACAAGCTCCCGTGGCGAATACTTTTTTCCGGTGACTACACGTCCTGAGGATAACAGAGCAAATTTCCAGCTATCATCTTACGACATGACAACAGTTCCATGGGGATGTGAACCCGAAGAGGAATTTGCAATGCTGGAAAAACATCCTCTAATGAGTGGGGAATTTGTGTGGACAGGATTCGACTATATAGGCGAACCGACCCCCTACAACAAGGATCTTACAAACATTCTCAACTTCAGCGACCCTAAAGAAATGGAAAGAGCGAGAAAAGAGCTTGAAGAACTCGGTAAAATCAAGACTCCGGCACGCAGCTCATATTTTGGCATTGTAGACCTATGCGGATTCCCCAAAGACCGATATTATTGTTACAAAAGTTATTGGCTCCCCGACACCCCGACCATCCATATTTTACCACATTGGAATTGGGAAAAACGAATAGGAGAAATAACTCCTGTGTATGTATACACATCAGGCGACGAGGTCGAACTATTTCTAAACGGAAAATCACTCGGAACGAGAAAAAAGAAAAACGCTTATGACCGACTGACATGGATGGATGTAAAATACGAACCCGGAACACTAAAAGCTATCGCATACAAAAATGGGGACAAATGGGCTGAAGAAATCGTCGAGACTACCGGAAAACCGGCTCGTATACTCGTAACGCCTGAAAGTGAAAGCCTAAAATCAGATGGCAATGACCTTATGTTTATACGCATTGCTATCGTAGACTCAAAAGGGAGAATTGTACCGACTGCCGACAATCTCTTGAAATTCTCAGTCGATGGTCCGGCAGAAATCGTAGCGACCGATAATGGAGACGCAACCGACTTGTCAGTATTTCAAACTCCTGAACGGAAAGCATTCAATGGATTAGCCCTTGTAATTCTTCGCGGCGAATACGGAAAATCAGGCAATGCCACACTCACCATTGAATCAAAACAGCTTCCCAAACAACGCCTTACTATCCCAGTAAAACAATAATCGAAATAACGCAAACGCAATTAGAGGCTGTCGTGCTTAAATGCGACAGCCTCTAATTGCGTAATAATCTATTTCAGACTAATTTATATGTCACCATTATATTCCGGTATCTTCAATAATAAATCAATATTCCCTAAACAACTAAATATATTTTTAATTTTTACATCAATATAATTTGGAAATTCTGAAATTATTACTAATTTTGTAATCATTACAATTCAGTTAATAGTTAGATGATTCCTGATACAACATTTTCAGAAAGCAAATTATTAGAAATGATGCATGGCGTTGGCATACGTCCATCTGCCCAAAGAATCGCTATTCTATCGCATATTGCCAATTTAAAAAGACATCCGACAGCCGATGAGATATTTTCCGACATTTCATCTGCATTTCCATCATTATCGCGAACGACAGTTTATAATACATTACATACCCTTGTTGAAGCAAAATTGATTCGGGAACTTGAGATTGAAAGCGGAAATCGTCATTATGATCTTGCTCCACAACCTCAACATGGACATTTTGTATGTCGCAATTGCGGTAAAATTTTTGACATGGCAATTCCTGAGGGACTACAACCAATATCATCTCCAGGATTCAGCATAGACAGCATGGATATTTATTTTAAAGGCTTATGTCCAAATTGCATAGATTAAAATCATATTTTTTTAACATAAATAAAATCGAAATGAAATCATTAAAAGGAACTAAGACAGAACGCAACCTAATGGATGCTTTTGCCGGCGAATCACAAGCTCGTAACAAATACAGTTATTATGCGTCCAAAGCTCGCAAAGACGGCTACGAACAAATCGCCGCCATATTTGAAGAAACCGCGCATAATGAAAAAGAACATGCAAAAATGTGGTTTAAACTTTTGCATGGCGGTGAGATTGCCGACACCATGACTAACCTTCGTGACGCAGCCGAAGGTGAAAATTACGAATGGACAGATATGTATGACCGCATGGCCAAGGAAGCGGAGGAAGAAGGATTTTCGGAAATCGCCTGTCGTTTTCGTGCCGTAGCGGCAATAGAACGTCATCATGAAGAGCGTTACCGCCGTTTGCTTGCCAATATCGAAGAAGGCATTGTGTTCTCTCGCGAAGGTGACACTGTATGGATCTGTCGTAATTGCGGGCATATTGTAATCGGCAAAAAGGCTCCGGAAGTATGCCCTGTATGCAATCATCCGCAAAGCTTCTTCGAAATCGAAGCTCACAACTATTAATTTTATTCACGCTCTAAACGAAAAGCTCATGGTTTCGACTCCATGAGCTTTTTTATTATTCATTCGATTAATCAATTGTGTTTACAAATATTTTATATCTATTTGCGAGGCACAAATTTCAAAAGTAAAACTTCACGTCGCAAATCACAACTGCGGGTGCGGAAATGCTTAAGCAGATAAAAATCATATTTATGAGCATTTCCCGGTAAAAACGTTTTTCCGTCATTTACCGTAACAATCATATAACCCGACCTCCCGTCAGGAACAGTCTCAATCTTTTTTAATCGATCATCCACATAATAATTTACGCCATAGAATCGCGTATTATAATTATCGGTATACGCATAAACGTTTTCCTGCGGCTCGAGTTTATTCAAAGCCGAGGCAATACGCTTGTCGCTTTTCGTGTTGAGAACCGCAGGTTGATACACTCCGGCAAACGCCCAATATAAAGCCACCGTAACCGCGATACATCCGCCAAGCACTCCATAGCCTGTCATCTTTCGCATCTTGATTAATAAAATTAATGCCAAAATTACAGGAATTTCCGCTATAATCCATTTTAACCACGAAAAATGCTGTGACAACGCAGTGACATACATCGCATTCTCCAACGCATGTTTTCCTTTTAGCATCTCGTATGGGAATCCTCCACACTGAATAAACACAAACACACTTAACAATAATATAGCCGTCACACAGATTACCACAGCATAAACCTTTATCGTGCGTTTCGAGACATCAGCGATATACTGAATATATCCGGCAATAAAAAATGCAACAAACGGGTACATCGGAAGCAGATAAACACTACGTTTACTTGCCGGAATACAATAAAACACAAAAATGACAATCACAGCGGTCAATGACAACATAACCACGGGACTTAATCCAAGCAGACCTTTCCAAAAACCGGAAACGGGACGTTGGAATTTGTAATGCCGGAACACCACAAAAAGAGAAAATATCAGCAACAATGTATATGGCAAAAATCCGGCAATAAGGGTCACAACGTTATAATACCATGGATTGAGGTGTGAATCATAACTCATCGTGCCGGTCATGCGTCCTATATTTTCTTCAACCATCAATTCACGGAATTGTTCACCACCCTGATTGAATGCCGCCACATACCAACACGCAGGCACAACGCATGACAAAGCAGCCCATAATGCCAATAAGCCAACAACTTTCCAGAAGCGTTCGCCACGAAGAAGCATGAATATTCCTACAACACCACATGGCAACACCACACCTACGGGGCCTTTTGTCAGGAACGCACCAGTCATCATCGCTATAGACAGCCAAGGCACACCTTTCATCCCTTTCTCCCAATAGGTATATAGAGAATAAATGGCGCCGACGATAAACAGAGTGAGAATCATATCGACACGGCAAGCAAATCCGGCACGATGTACCTCAAAAGATGTCAATAACAAGAAAGCGGTCAATAGAGCCCTTCCTTTACCAGAACGTTTTACATAAAACATGAATGTCCACATAACCAGCACAATCAGCGAGATTGCCGACGGAAGCCTTGACGTATACTCGGTGACATGACCAAATGGCAATGACACGGCAGCTATGCACCATGCCATGAACGGCGGTTTATAAGGAATCATATCGCCATTGCTTATTGGCAAAATCCAATTGCCGGATTGCAGCATTGACACAGCAACAATCGCTTCTCGAGGTTCTCCTTTGGAATAAAACAAAGCTTCTCCCAAAAAAGGAAGCAACGTAAGCGACGTGATGGCAAGCAACAGCCAAAAAGCATATTTAGTTTTCATGTTTATTCGGTTTTTATCTTTGCGATTTGCAAAATTAAGCTATTTATATCGGTCTCGGCAACGATAACTCAAGTTTTTTCTGTAATTCTGGAAGACTTTTATAACCTCTTTATTTACAAGAGGTTTGAGAGAAAGGT
>CAZYXN010000019.1:0-30381 GCA_964651105.1 uncultured Muribaculum sp.
AGCGTTCGAGCCATACTTTATTGCGCTATCTGAGTTTTATCGGACAGCAATATAAAATTTTATTTCTTTGCGAAATGACGATTATATAAGCCCTGGAATCCCTGGCCATGACGAGCCTCATCCTTAGCCATCTCATGAACCGTATCATGGATAGCATCGAGATTCAGTTCCTTGGCGCGACGAGCTATACGCATCTTATCGGCATTTGCTCCTGCCTCAGCAGCCATACGCTTTTCAAGATTAGTCTTGGTATCCCATACATGTTCTCCAAGAAGTTCAGCAAACTTGGCAGCATGCTCAGCTTCTTCAAATGCATAGCGTTTAAAAGCTTCAGCTACATCGGGATATCCTTCACGATCGGCCTGACGAGACATGGCAAGATACATACCGACTTCCATACACTCTCCGTTGAAGTGAGCGGTAAGGTCTTCTTTCATCTGATCATCAGTATCTTTTGCCACACCGATTTCATGTTCAGTCACAAATTGAAGCAGAGGATTCTCCTCTAATTCCTTAAATTTGCTTGCGGGAGCACCGCAAAGAGGACATTTTTCAGGAGCTTCATCACCTTCATGCACGTAACCACATACGGTACAGATAAACTTCTTTTTCATTTCAATTTGATTTTAATTCGTAAGTACTTGAATCTTGTTTCGATGCTACAAATGTAACCAAAAAAAATCAATATCCAACAAATTTAACTCACATTAGCTATCAACACTCCGACGTATCCAATATAGACGGCGGTCATTATCGCACCCTCGATACGGGTAATCGTACGAGTCCTGATTAACCACCCGAATACCCAGAACAACACTGACGCAAATACCAATGACAACAAATCGAAATTTCCAATATCACCAAAAGCAAGCGGACGTATTGTCGCAGAGGCTCCAAGCACGAGAAATATATTGAATATATTACTGCCTATCACATTTCCGAGAGCGATTCCGGTTTGTCTCTTCAGAGCGGCAGTCACAGAAGTGGCAAGCTCCGGCAAGGATGTTCCAGCCGCAACGATAGTCAATCCGATTACAGCCTCACTGACACCAAGCCCACGGGCAATCCCTGACGCTCCCGCCACAAATCGGTCACCACCATAAATCAACGCTCCAAGTCCGGCAACAACCCATATCGATGCTTTAATCATACCCATTGGTTTCTTTTGTGAGACTCCGGTCGAAGCCGGATCATCGGATGAACCTGTTTTAGCTTGGGAAAAAGTGTAACGCATAAAAATCATAAAGAACAAGAGCAACACGATACCGTCAGTACGACTTATCACCATAGCGTTGTCACCATTCAGGAGAGGGCCGTTGCCCATAACCAATAAAACCAAGGATGACAGAATCACCAACGGAATCTCATTAGTCATAATGCTTCTGGTTATTTTAACCGGCACAATCATAGCTGTCACACCTACGATAACAAGGGTATTAAACAGATTGCTGCCGACCACATTGCCAATGGCAAGTTCAGCGCTTCCGTTAATAGCCGACACAATGCTTATCACAAGTTCCGGAGCCGAAGTGCCAAACGCAACAACCGTCAATCCAATCACGAGATCACTTATTCCAAAGTGTTTGGCAATTGCCGACGAACCATCTGTCAACGCATTTGCACCAACCAGAATCAACACAAGTCCGAGGATGAGGAATATTATATCAAGCAGCATAATTCTTTATTGAAAAGAAAAGTGAGGACAAATTATGAATGCCCTCACTTATATAACAATTTATTTCACGAATTTATTCTTCCGTATGTTGTTCTTCGCGGCGTGGACGACGGTCATCACGGCGTGGCCCGCGTTCTTCGCGACGTGGACGATCGTCACGACGCGGCCCGCGGTCGTTGCTTCTTTGCGGACGTTCGCGACGTTGCGGCTCAACATAGCCTTCAGGTTTCGGCTGAAGCGCGCGCATAGACAAACGGAATTTACCGGTCTTCTTGTCAATCTCGATAAGTTTCACTTCAACGGTGTCGCCTTCTTTAAGTCCTGAAGCTTCCATGTTCTCAAGACGCTCCCAACTGATTTCTGAAATATGCAGGAGTCCGTCGCGGTTAGGCATAAACTCTACAAAAGCCCCGAAATCAAGAATCGAACGCACCTTGCCCGTATAAGTCTTGCCTTCTTCAGGAAGTTGGACAATGGCATTAATCATTTCAAGAGCCTTATCCATTGAAGCTTTGTTAGTGGCAGCCACTTCTATGAATCCTTCATTATTGATTTCATCAATAGACACAGTAGCGCCAGATGCCTCCTGAATACCTTGAATAATCTTTCCGCCCGGGCCGATGACAGCGCCAATAAGATCCTTAGGAATAGTCATCGTGATAATTCTGGGAACATTAGGCTTATAATCCTCACGCGGAGCCGGAATAGCCTGCTCGATTAAATCAAGGATATGCATGCGGCCGTCACGAGCTTGCAAAAGAGCTTTCTCAAGAATCTCATAAGACAGACCGTCACACTTGATATCCATCTGAGTTGCCGTAATACCGTCGCGTGTACCAGTCACCTTGAAATCCATATCGCCAAGATGATCTTCGTCGCCCAATATGTCTGACAAAACAGCATATTTCTCGCCGTCAGTATCAGTGATAAGCCCCATGGCGATACCGCTTACCGGCTTTTTCATCTTCACGCCTGCATCAAGAAGGGCAAGAGTTCCGGCACATACAGTAGCCATTGAAGATGAACCATTGGATTCAAGAATATCACTTACTATGCGGCATGCATAGGGAAATCCGTCGGGGAACATTCCTTGCAATGCTCGATGTGCGAGATTTCCATGACCTATCTCACGACGGCCCACTCCGCGAGACGCTTTAGCCTCCCCGGTAGAGAAAGGAGGGAAGTTATAATGAAGGAGGAATCTTTCTTTGCCTTGAGACAAAACTTCGTCAAGAATCTTCTCGTCAAGCTTGGTTCCAAGAGTAACCGTAGCGAGCGCCTGAGTTTCTCCACGAGTAAAGACCGCAGAGCCATGAGGGCCCGGAAGGTAATCGGTCTCAATCCAGATAGGACGGATATCGGTTGTCTTACGACCGTCAAGGCGCACGCCTTCGTCAAGAATACAACGACGCACAGCTTCACGCTCGACATCATGATAATAACGTTTTACCAGCGGAGTCTTTTCGTCACGTTCCTCCTCGGGAATAGATTCTATATATTCATTGCAGATTGCATCGAAAGAATCCTGGCGCCAATGCTTATCGGCGCTTCCTGCCTTAGCAATCGCATAAGCTTTGTCGTAACATTTGTCATGAACATCTTTACGAAGATCTTCATCGTTCACTTCGTGGCAATATTCACGTTTAACAGTTGCATTAGCTTCTTTGGCAAGTTCTATCTGGGCTAAACATTGAACTTTTATGGCATCGTGAGCCGCTTTTAAGGCAGCAAGAAGATCGCTTTCGCTTACCTCTTTCATTTCACCCTCCACCATCATGATATTTTCATAGGTGGCGCCGACCATTAGTTCCATGTCGGCATCTTCAAGTTGTTTAAATGTCGGATTAATAACAAATTCGCCATTTATGCGAGCGACACGAACCTCTGAAATAGGGCCGTTGAATGGAATGTCGCTCACAGCAAGAGCCGCAGATGCGGCAAGACCGGCCAATGAATCCGGCATTTCCTCACCATCAGCCGAATACATTGTTATATTTACAAACGTATCAGCATGATAGTTATCAGGAAAAAGCGGACGCAAGACGCGGTCAACAAGACGCGCAGTCAAAATTTCATAATCCGAAGCCCGGCCCTCGCGTTTGAGGAACCCACCCGGGAAACGTCCGTTAGATGAAAATTTCTCTTTGTATTCTACCTGCAAGGGCATGAAATCCACGCCTTCACCAGCCTCCTTGGCTGATACCACAGTTGCCAGGAGCATCGTATTGCCCATGCGCAACTCTACCGCTCCATCGGCCTGCTTGGCCAGTTTTCCTGTCTCAAGTGTGATGGTACGTCCATCACCAAGCTCGATGGTTTTCTTAATTGGGTTTACCATAAAAATATACTTCTGTTTTGTCTTGTACAAAAAATCGTGCAAATATAACAAAAAAAAGAGTAAATTCCTAACAAACTCCAATCTATCTTAAAGTACCCTGATTATTAGCGCGCTAAAACCCGGATATCTTTCATTATTAAACGTGTCGAGCATGCAAAAGGAACGATTTCACAATTAAAATTTTTATTTGAGAAATGTTGTTGGCGAGAATATCTCAGCCAACAACACCTTATTCTTATTCTTCGCCAAGTATTACCGCAGCTTCCAAAAGATTATTTGAAGATGAAAGCTGTTCCATAATCGCCGAAGTATTGTCCATTACAACAATATGAGGGCCCATGAAACGCAATACTTTCATTCGTTCATTCTCATTAGGGAAAAGAGACATAATTATAGCGACCTGAGAAGCTGAAAACTGGCTGTTCAGACTACCGGCCTCAACCAGAGCCATCTTATTGCCTTCATTAGGAGCATTTTTAACAAGGCCAAGCAACGTCTGAAATTCATTGGAATTCATAGTCATCTGTTCCGGATAATATTCCGGAAATATCGGAGGCACAGGCAAAACATCACGTTGGTTATCCGCATTTCTCGGAGGCAACGGTTGAGATGTCATGGATATGACTTTTCCATCGCGAAATGTAACGACTATCTGTTGCCAGGTAGCGTCAAGCACACTGCCTACCGATTTATGATATCCCCACTGGCGATAGTTGTCTCTGAATTGCATAAAATCAGGGTCACCAAGAATTTTTTGCACCTGCTCAAGAGTCAGTCCTGGCTGTATACTGGCGATTTTGTTGCGTGACACCAAAGCAGATACCGTCAGCGGCAAAAAGAATATCATTAAAACTATCACTATCAGATTTCTTTTCATAATTCAGATAATTAAAAACAGGTTATTTCTGTAAAGATATTCATATATTACATAATTTTCAATCGAAAAAGTGTTAAAAAACGCATATCGCGGTTTTTTATCCAATATTATATGTTTACATGCCATCACCGCTTGGATTATCGGCAAAAAAATGTTAACTTCGGACTTTAATATTAGTGTGATTATTATGATGAATTGGGACAAGCTAATCAATGACAAACGCCTTGGGCTGGAAGATTACCATCATTCCAGACAAGGCTCACGCAGCGATTTCCAACGTGATTTTGACCGGCTTGTATTTTCATCGCCATTTCGGCGGTTACAAAACAAAACACAAGTATTCCCGCTCCCTGGAAGCGTGTTTGTCCATAACAGGCTCACCCATTCCATGGAGGTGGCTTCGGTAGGCCGCTCGATGGCAAATGAAATCAGCAAAGCATTAAAGCCAAAATACTCTTCAGAAATATGGGTTGAAAAACTCGACACTCTTGATGAAATTGTAGGAGCCGCCTGCCTTGCCCACGATTTGGGCAATCCACCATTCGGACATTCGGGAGAAAAAGCTATTTCAACATTTTTCAGCGAGGGCCCCGGAAGCATCCTGAAGTCAGAGCTAACACCCCGGCAATGGGCCGACCTGACTCATTTTGAAGGAAACGCCAATTCCTTACGGCTTTTAACACATCAGTTCAACGGCCGTCGTCCCGGAGGGTTTGCAATGACCTATTCAATGCTTGCTTCTATCGTGAAATATCCTTACGAATCACGACTCGCAGGACAGAAATCCAAATTCGGATTTTTTGAATCGGAAGTGGAAACATTCCAAAGAATAGCTGAAGAGCTTGGATTGAGGGCCAAATATGGAGAGAACGGAGAAGTATGTTATTCTCGTCATCCACTTGTATACATCGTAGAGGCATCGGATGACATATGCTATCAGGTTATGGATATAGAGGACGCCCACAAATTGAGAGTCCTGGCAACTGATGAAGTTATCAACACATTTATGTCATTTTTCCCGGCGGAACGACAAGGAAAAATGAGAAAAACAATGGAACATGTCGAAGATCCTAACGAAAAAATAGCATATTTGCGCAGCTGTGTTATTGGCACGCTTGTCAATGAATGCGCGTTGGCATTTGTCAAATACGAAGAAAAAATCCTTGCCGGCGACTTCACAGGCTCTCTTCTCGAACACATTTCGCCATTGGAAAAAAAAGGCTATCTACGATGTTCGGCTTTAGCATGGGACAAGATATACCGCGCAAGCGATGTTGTGGATATTGAACTTGCCGGAAACAGAATAATATCCTTCCTAATGGAAAAACTAATCCACGCCGTGAGATTCCCGGAACTTAATTATTCTTCACTATTATTAAGCAAAGTTCCGAAACAATACGATATCGAAGCACCGACATTATATGGAAAAATCCAGGCAGTATTGGATCACATATCAGGCATGACCGATGTATATGCACTGGATTTATATCGTAAATTGTGCGGAATGAGCCTTCCGGCAGTATAAATGTATAACTTGATCAACCCCCTTGACAATGAAATTACGCAATATCCTGTTGCTATTGCAACTTATCATCGCAACAAATTTATTCGGCAACGGCTATCGTCCCGAAGATATTCCCAATATACATATACAGAACAGAACCCGTTATGTAAGCAATCCTGACAATATACTTTCTCCTATTGCAGAAGCTCGCATCGACTCAACATTGTCGGACATATGGAAAAAGACCTCCGCAGAGGCGGTGGTGGTCATCGTCAACAATATTAGTGGCGATATCGATGATTTTGCGACAAAACTATTCTCCGACTGGGGAATCGGAAAACGGGATAAAGACAATGGGTTATTATTTCTAATTTCAGTAAATGACCGACGCGCCGCTATACGCACCGGTTATGGAATGGAAGGAACCGTACCTGATATTATCGCCGGACGTATCATACGAAATATCGCCGGGCCGGAATTCAAAAACGGGAACTACGATAGAGGCGTAGAAGCATCAGTCAGTGAAATACATCGTCTTGCCACTACTCCAGGAGCAACCCAGGAATTAATGTCGGAATATGCCAACGACGAAAACGCATCAAACGGAAATAACAGCGAAGAGTTATTCAAAATATGGCTTGGCTCCGGAGCTGTATTTGCCCTGTTTTTATTAATTTGGTTAATCTGGACTCTCATTCGCACCCGCCGTTATGACCGGTACGACAGATACATGGCGCTTAGACAGATGCTCATACCCGGAATGATAATCGGGTTCATCGGATTGGGCATTCCGTTCATCATCGTACTCTTCATATGGTTGTCCATGAGATATCAGCGGGTGCGCCGAAGAATATGTCCCAACTGCCACCATAAGATGCGCCGACTTGACGAGCAGACCGACAACCAATATCTTACTCCGGCACAAGATCTGGAAGAGAAACTGGAATCGGTAGACTATGATGTGTGGTTATGCGACACTTGCGGAGAAACAGATATTCTTCCGTTTGTCAATCAGCATTCGATATATCATGTATGCCCGAAGTGCGGTGCGAGAGCGACATCATTGCGCAGCAATAGAGTTCTGCGACAACCGACCGAATTCAATGAAGGAATAGGCATTAAAGACTATGTATGCCGCAATTGCGGAAATCACACCCAAACATCTTACAATATCCCCAAAGTAGTTGTTCCTCCGATAGTCATATTACCCGGAGGGGGAGGAAAAGGAGGATTTGGCGGAGGAGGTTTCTCAGGCGGATCATTCGGAGGTGGAATGACCGGAGGGGGAGGAGCCTCAGGCGGATGGTGAACCACACAAAATATCACGACAGGCGGAACTCATTAAAAACATGACTCCGCCTGTCGCATATCATATTGCAATTCTTATTTATTTTCCTCCAACAAGTTTAAAGAACGATCCAGGAATCGGGGTAGAGAAGTTCATGTCACGACGTGTCGACGGATGAGCGAAACGCAAAGTCTGAGCATGGAGAGCAAGACGGTGAATAAATGACGCACGGGCTCCATATTTACGGTCTCCGGCAATCGGATGCCCTAAATCCTTCATATGTACACGTATTTGATTCTTTCTTCCTGTATCAAGCTCTACTTCAAGCATGGTGTGCCCGTTGCCTCTCTTCAAAACCTTATAACGCGTCACAGCCCATTCGCCTCCTTCCACAGGCTCTTGAGACGAATATACTTCCATCTGAGAATTTTCTACAAGATAACTCTTCACAATGCCGCTGTCCTGCTCTACGTATCCCTCAACCACAGCAATATATTTCCGGTTCAATACCATATTGTTCCAGTTATGCTGCATCGTATCTTTTGCCTGTTCATTTTTAGCAAACATCATCAATCCCGATGTGTCCCGGTCCAAGCGATGCACTATAAACAATTTATTGCGTGGATCCCTCCATTTTACATAATCACGCAAAATAGAATATGCGGTGCCATCTTTTACCTTATCGGTTCCCATCGAAAGCAGCCCATATCCCTTTTCTATAACAATGATGTCGTCATCTTCATAGGCAATTTTAACACGCCGATGTGAGAAAACCCGGAATTCCCGCGATAAATTGACTTCAACTTTATCTCCGGGATTAAGTTCCGCGTCAAACTTAGTTACAGGAATGCCGTTAATCGCGATCTGATTATGTTTAAGCAACTCCTTCACGGTCGTACGTTTACGCTGAGGCATTGAAGACAACAGAAACTCAAGCAGTTTTCCTGACTCCTGAGGAATATATTTTTCTATTACATCCGGGCGAAATGAATTTCTTTCTGCTCCGGGTTTGGTTGTTCGGGACTTATACTGAGCCATTTTATGATTTTTTACGAGTTGCAGTACGGCGAACCGGCTTTTTAGGACGCTCATCCTGCTCTTTTATGATTTCAAGACATTCTTTCAAAGTTAGATCAGCCGGAGCGACAACTGTACGAGGTATCTTATAATTATTTTTATTAAATGCTATATAAGGCCCGTATCTGCCATTAAGAATCTGAAGACTCGGCTCTTCGTCAAAAGTTTTAATAAGCCGTTTTATCTCCCCTTCCCTTTTCTGCTTAATCATTCCGACAGCTTCTTCAAGCGTAATCTCCGCAGCATTCATGTCATCCGGTATAGACACAAACTTTCCGTTATGCTTAATATATGGCCCGTATTTACCAACTGCGACCGACACTTCCTCATCTTCAAATGTGCCTAGATTTCGCGGGAAATCAAATAGCTTCAGAGCCTCTTCCAATGTGATTGTCGCCACAGACTGCCCCTTTAACAACGATGCGAATTTAGGCTTCTCTTCGCTGTCGGAATCGCCAATCTGCACCAACGGGCCAAAACGGCCAATCTTGACACTTACAGTATGTCCCTTGGAATCAGTTCCAAGAACACGTTCTCCGACTTTATGCTCAAGACGCATGTTCAATGCATGATCTACATCGGGATGAAACATCATATAAAATTGTTCGATCTCCTTGCTCCAGCCAAGATTTCCTTCTGCGATATCATCAAATTTTTCTTCCATCTTGGCTGTAAAATCATAATCAAGGATAGAAGGGAAATATTCCGTAAGAAAATCATTGACAACCTCCCCTATATCGGTAGGAATAAGCTTTCCTTTTTCTGAACCGGTCATCTCTGTTCGTTGCGACATGGTAATTTTTCCATCATGCAATGTCAGCACCTCATATTGACGTTCCTCCCCGGGATTCTCTCCCTTTTCAACATATTCACGAGCTTGAATAGTGGAAATGGTCGGCGCATATGTTGATGGTCGGCCTATGCCAAGTTCTTCCATCTTTTTAACGAGCGAGGCCTCAGTGTAACGTGGTGGCTGTTGAGTAAAACGCTGGGTGGCGATAATGTCGTCAAGATTCAACATGTCGCCTTTATGTATTTCAGGAAGATTCCCTGATTCAGCCTCAACAGTCTCATCATCTTTGCCTTCGATATAAACCCTAAGAAAACCGTCAAACTTAACCACCTCTCCCGTCGCCGTAAAATGTTCCGAACGGGTGGATGGCGTAATTTCAACATTAGTCTTCTCTATTTCGGCATCGGCCATCTGTGATGCTATCGTACGTTTCCAAATCAAAGAATATAACTTCTTCTCCTGAGCCGTACCCTCTATGGTCCTTGATGATATCTCAGTGGGGCGTATCGCTTCATGGGCCTCCTGAGCGCCTTTGCTGTGGGTGTGATATTTTCTTGTTTTAAGATATTTTTCTCCCAGCTTCCCTGTTATTTCCGATGCAATGGCAGCAACAGCCTGAACAGAAAGATTCAGAGAATCAGTACGCATATACGTGATATAACCGGCTTCATACAGACGCTGTGCTATCATCATCGTTTGGGAAACAGTAAAACCAAGTTTACGAGCAGCCTCCTGCTGAAGAGTGGAAGTGGTAAAAGGTGGCGCGGGTGATTTCATGAGGGGTTTCTCTGAAATGGCGGTGACTTTAAATGAGGCTCCTATACACGAATTCAGGAATTCTTCCACTCTACTTCGATCAGAGAACCGTTGTCCAAGCTCAGCCTTAATCAAAGAGCCTGAAGGTGCCGAAAATGAAGCATTTATTCTATAAAACACTTCCGATTTAAAATCTGCAATCTCCTTCTCTCGCTCAACGATAAGCCTTACTGCCACTGACTGGACTCTTCCTGCTGACAATGCCGGCTTAATCTTTTTCCAAAGCACGGGCGACAACTCAAAACCGACAATACGGTCAAGGACTCTGCGGGCCTGTTGTGCATCGACGCGATTAAGATCTATCGCTCGTGGATTTTTGATAGCCTCTTCTATCGCTTTCTTTGTAATCTCATGAAAAACGATACGTTTAGTAGTGTGAGGATCCAGACCAAGAACTTCGCAAAGATGCCAGGCAATAGCTTCTCCCTCACGGTCTTCATCGGAAGCGAGCCATACTGTATCGGCCTTTTTCACTTCACTTTTCAAATCAGCCACTAAAGTCTTCTTCTCGGCCGGTATTTCATATACAGGCTGAAAGCCGTGCTCTATGTCTATGCCGAATTTTTTCTTGTTAAGGTCACGTATATGTCCATAGCTCGACATAACTTTATAGTCTGAACCTAAAAATTTTTCTATCGTTTTTGCCTTAGCTGGCGACTCTACTATGACTAAATTCTTCGGCATGATGATAATTTACATTCAAAATTTTGGCAAAATTAGGAAAAAGTTACATATTAAAAACGATTATTTCACATTTTATAATCTTTTTCCAACATGATTAACCATTCATTATAACAAAAACGGACTGACAATGTATCAGTCCGTTCCGATATTTTATCAAATAAGTGTAAGATGGAAATCATCGATAAATTTATTGAAATAGGGATGATTCTTACGCATGACAGCAAACGCCTCGGCATCCGTCAACGATGTCACTGTGGCCTTCTCCTTATTCAGCCGCACTTCAAAAGAGATAAAATCATTCGCAAGCCTATTCCTCAATTCTCTTACAATAATCTGGGAAGAAGCGATAAGACTGTCGCGTATAGCCTCGCTTTCCACAACAGCAGTGATTGTAGTATCATTCGAACGCTGCGGATCGGAGATACGCATCGCGTTAACCATCAGATGTTCTGTTGGATATTTATCCATAATCTCCTTCCATGCGGTAGAAAACTGGGCATCGGTAAATGCTTGTTTTCTTTTTTCATATGGCTGCGCCGATTCCGAAACTTTAGTTTCCTCATGTTTAATTCCGCCTTTCAATGACAGACCGGGCACATTCAAGCCGCCCATACGACCCCCGGGATGGGATATTGGAGCCGGTTTGCTTAAAGCATGCATTTCCGGTTTCGGCTTTATCGCCACATGTTGGCGAACCGGCTCCTGTGGTCTTGTACTGCCTCCGGTCGTCGGCTGTCCTGTTTTTTGTTGTTGTGATGCATCGCCCGAAGATGTTATCGGACGCAACTGCCCCTCCCCCGCATCATTTTTATTTAGAGAGGGGCCGACCGCTTGGCACAATTTAATGAGCGTAAGCTCGACAAGAAATTGTTTGTTTGACGCTGTCCTATAATTCAAATCAGCATCGTTCAGCAAATCCATAGCTTTATATAAAAACTCCGGAGCACATTTAGCTGCAACAGCAGCCATGTGGGACTTTGCGTCATCACTCGCCTCAAGCAAAGTGAGTGTCGCCTGATTTCCAGCAACCATCAAATCCCGGAAATGGGATGCAAGCCCATTTATAAAGAACAGCGAGTCAAATCCCTTGTCTCTGATCTCCTTATATATAAGCAATGATTCTGGCACATTTCCTGTCAAAAAGGCCTCGACAAGCCGGTCATAATATTCATAGTCCAATATATTGAGACTTTCGATTGCCGCACGATAGGTGACATTTCCCATCGATGACGCAGCCACCTGGTCGAATATTGAAAGAGCGTCGCGCATAGCGCCGTCGGCCTTACGGGCAATCACATTCAGAGCGGCCTCCTCAACAGCTATGTTCTCTTCAGCCGCAATATATTTCAAATGATCAACCATATCCTGAATCGTTATACGGTTGAAATCATATATCTGACATCGAGAAAGAATTGTAGGTATAATCTTGTGTTTTTCCGTTGTGGCGAGAATAAACACGACATAAGACGGGGGCTCTTCAAGAGTTTTCAGAAAAGCATTGAATGCCGCCGTAGAAAGCATATGTACCTCATCGACTATAAATACGCGATAACGGGCATTTACCGGAGGCACCTGCACCTGATCAGTAAGCTCCCTCATATAATCGACACCATTATTTGAAGCAGCGTCAAGCTCAACAATATTCAAAGAGTTGCCTTTATTGAATTCGCGACATGACACGCACTCATTACAAGCCTCTCCGTCAGGAGTGCGATGCTCGCAATTGATTGTCTTTGCAAAGATACGTGCGCAAGACGTTTTTCCGACACCTCTCGAACCACAAAACAGATATGCGTGGGCAAGCCTGTCCTTGCTTATCGAGTTACGGAGCGTTGCCGTCAAAGCTGCTTGCCCAACAACACTTTTAAATGTTGACGGACGATATTTTCGTGCTGAGACTATGTAATTTTCCATATATCTTTCTTTCTTGCACAAATATACAATTTAAAACTGAAATTACGCACAAAAAAGAATAAATGACGAGTTAACGAAAAAGAATAAACAGTAGCGACTAATTCACGTATTCCTCATTTCTCGGATGAATTGTTGATCCTGCTTTTTTATACTTTGGAGGGGATTTCTTGGATTTGCAATTTTTCGCTATCTTTACCGAATAAATAATCTGACCGGCATTGGATAATCCGGTCGGTAGATAATAATCCATCCGGATGGCTAACGAAACCAGTACATATGCCGAGGTTATTCTTCCGCTGCCTCTTTACAGCGCGTTTACCTATCGTGTTCCCGACGCGATGACGGGAAAGATTGCGGTAGGGCATAGAGTCATTGTCCCGTTCGGCAAGAAAAAATTCTATACCGGGATCGTGACTTCGCTCACTCCGATAGCTCCCAAAGGATTTGAAGTCAAGGAGATTTACACTATGCTTGACGACAGGCCGATTCTGAGGCATCCCCAATTGAAATTGTGGGAGTGGATATCGCAGTATTACTTGTGTTCGCCGGGCGATGTGTATAAAGCAGCCGTTCCCGCCGGACTTAAAATAGAAAGCGAGACATTTGTCGAGCTGAACAGTGATTACGAGGAAACGGATGATTGCCGCCTGTCGGAACGTGAGGCTATCATAGCCCAGACTCTTGATCATAACGGCAGGATGACTCCGATTGAAATAGCCCGCAAGACCGGGATGCAGAATGTCGAGATGCTTGTAGCCAGGATGGTGGAGAAGGGAGTGGTCATCATACACGAGAAACTTGTGGAGAGATATCGTGTGAAAAAAGAGACTTGTGTCAGACTCGCGGTTGACCGTAATGACGCAGATGCGATGCATGCCGCATTCAACACGGTAAAAAACTCCAAAAAACAGGAAAAATTGCTCGTGGCTCTTGTGGATATGGTCAACAAGAATCTTCAGCAAGGGATTCCTTCGGAAATCACGAAAACACGCTTGCTCGAAGTTACAGGTCTTACTCCGGCCATACTTTCGGCCGTCGCCGCGAAAGGGGTGGTTGAAGTTTTCACACGCGAGATAAACCGTTTCAAGTATCTGGGAACCGATATCGGAACGATGCCCGTTCTTACATCGGCACAGAAAACGGCGCTGACTTCCATTCACGAGGGATTTCTTCATAAAGACATAATATTGCTTCACGGGGTCACTTCAAGCGGGAAGACCGAGATTTATATCCATCTTATAGATTATATCCTTAGAAAAGGGGAGCAAGTGTTGTATCTGGTGCCGGAAATAGCGCTTACGACTCAGCTTACACGCCGCTTGCAAAAGGTGTTCGGCTCCAAAGTCGTTATATATCATTCAAAGTTTTCCGATAATGAACGTGTCGATATCTGGAAACGCATATTGAATGATGCCTCGCCGTGTGTCGTAATCGGCGTGCGCAGCTCACTGTTTTTGCCATTTGCCAACCTCGGCTTGGTCATTGTGGATGAAGAACATGAATCAAGCTATAAGCAGTTTGACCCCGCGCCACGGTATAATGCCCGTGACTGCGCTACAGTTTTGGCTTCGATGCATGGGGCCAAGACATTGCTCGGGAGCGCCACTCCGGCGATTGAGACCTATTACAAGGCGACATCAGGCCGCTATGGGCTGGTGACGCTGACGGAACGTTATGAAGGCGTGAAACTTCCGGAGATAATGGTGGTCGATATGAACGACGAGCGTAAGCGCCAGCGTCTGTCAGGGCCGATATCGTTTCCTTTGTCACGCTTGTCGCGTGAACGTCTTGAAAAGAAAGAGCAGCTGATATTCTTTCATAACCGACGCGGATTTGCTCCGGTGGTTCTATGCAAACAATGCGGATTTGTGCCGAAATGCCAAAATTGCGATGTGTCGCTTACTTATCATCGTCGGGCCGGTGAGATGGTGTGTCATTATTGCGGCGCGACATATCGGCTTCCTTCGATATGTCCTGCATGCAAAGAGCCGTCGATAGAGATTCACGGTTACGGCACCGAGAGGATAGAGGATGTCATTGACGCTACATTCCAAGACGCCAAGACGCTTCGCATGGATCTTGACACGACACGCAACAAGGACAGTTATGAAAGTATAATAACTGATTTTTCCAAAGGAAAAGCTGATATCCTTGTCGGAACCCAAATGGTGACAAAAGGGTTCGATTTCGACAGAGTAAGTCTGGTAGGTATCCTTAATGCCGATACGATAATCAATTTTCCAGATTTCCGCTCTTCCGAGCGGGCGTTCAACATGCTTGAACAGGTAGCGGGCCGTGCCGGCCGGCGCAACCAACGGGGAATTGTCGTGGTTCAGACTACCCAGCCTTCCCATCCGATTATCGGTTATCTGCAGGCTCATAATTATATAGGGTTTTACAATCATGAACTGGAGGAACGCCGTCGCTTCAACTACCCGCCGTTCACACGAGTGATAAACATATATCTGAAACATCGGGATGAGGAGCCGCTCATACGCGCGTCAGCGTTATATGCCGAACATCTCCGTGTGCTACTGGGGAATCGTGTGTTCGGCCCCGACGAGCCGCATGTGTCCAGAATCCAGTCGCTTTACATACGCAAGATCATGCTTAAGGTTGAAGTCGAGGCTTCGATGGTCAGGGTCAAGGCTCTCCTTCGCCAAGTGTATGAATCGTTTATGGAATATAAGGAATTCCGGTCATTAACGGTTTATTATGATGTTGACCCGGGATAAACATTACATTGTCAACAATTGTTTTTAATCATATGAAATTAATTAAATTCACGACCGTGATAGCCGCAGTGGCTATTATGTCAGGTTGTCAACAAAAAATCGAGACTCCGGCTATGGATGTAACAGAGTTTGATACATCGGCAGTGTTGCAATGTATCGAGACACGTACAAGTGTGCGTCAATATCAGAGTGACCGCGCGATTTCCCGCGATACAGTTGAATTGCTTTTGCGGGCGGCAATGTCGGCTCCCACCGCTATGAACAAGCAGCCGTGGGCATTTGTGGTTCTTGACAATCGCGCCACGCTTGATTCTTTAGTATCGGCTTTGCCGTATGCACGTATGCTTAGTAATGCTCCGCTTGCCATTGTGACTTGCGGCGATATGACCAAAGCCATAGAGGGTGACGGGTGTGATTTCTGGATTCAGGATGTCTCCGCAGCCACAGAAAATCTGTTGATTGCGGCCCATGCTCTCGGGCTTGGAGCGGTATGGACCGGAGTGTACCCGATTCAGGAACGTGTCGAAGGTATTCAGAAAGCGTTGGGTTTGCCAAAAACGATTATTCCACTTTCCGTAGTTCCTGTCGGATATCCCGCAGGAGCCCAACAGCCTAAGGACAAATGGCTTCCTGAAAATATCCATTACAACAAGTGGTAATGCTGTTCAGGCATTGAGTTCACCAAGTCCCTGACGAATAATTTCAGGATTTGTGCTATCGGTTATATTGACGACGGTCGAGGGGGTTCCGGCTCCTTCGCCTCCGTCAATCACGATATCGGCCACGGTGTCATAACGGGCGGCTATCGATTCTGCAAAACGTGCGTCGGCCGATTCGTCGTCAGGAATTTCCACTGATGTTGTCAGTAGCGGCGACTCCAGCCGTCTTGCGATTTCCCGTGCTATATTGTTGTCGGGTATGCGCACGCCGACTTCCTTTCTGCCTTTGAATATTTTCGGCAATGCGGCCGATGTCGGCAGGATGAAGGTGAAGGGCCCGGGCAGATGCTCTTTTAATATTTTGAATGCATTGTTGTCGATGCGCGCATATTCAGCCGCCTGTGAAATGTCGCAGCATATTATCGAAAGTGTGCTTTTGCGAGGATCAACATTTTTCAATCGGCATATCTTCTCGACGGCATGACCGTTTGATGCATCGCAGCCTAACGCATATAATGAATCGGTAGGGTAGATTACGATTCCTCCGTTTTTCAGGGATTTAATTATGAGGTCAAGATAATTCTCGTTGAGACTTGACGGGTACATCTTCAGAATTGTCATTGTCAGAACGGTTTTCGATATTTGTCAGGATTTGTGTCATCAAGAATGCTCAGATACGAGTTGTATCTCGATTGTGCTATCAGATTGTTTTCAAGTGCTTCCAGAACCGCGCATCCGGGTTCATGCACGTGGGTGCAGTTATTGTAGCGGCATTCGTGCGACTTTTCAAAAATCTCGGGGAAGAAATGTGCGACTTCGTTCTTTTCCAGATTGATAGTGCCGAATCCCTTTATTCCGGGAGTATCTATAATCCATCCTCCTTCGGGGAGCGGAAACATTTCGGAAAAAGTTGTGGTGTGCATACCGGTGTCATGAATATCAGAGATTTCGGCGGTGCGCAGTTCAAGGCCGGGAATAATGGTGTTGATGAGCGTAGACTTTCCTACGCCGGAGTTGCCGGAAAACAACGACACTTTATCTGCGAGCCGGGTCTTCAGCTCGTCTATGCCGATGTGTAACTTGGCTGATATTTCCATCACGTCGTATCCTATAGAACGATAAAGATAGGCCACAGCATCGCAATATTCCCTGTCGTCCTCGCTGTCAAGCAGGTCGATTTTGTTTATCACGATTGTCACCGGCACTCTATAAGCTTCTGCGGTAGCAAGGAAACGATCGATAAACGTGGTGGATGTCACGGGATGCATCAGCGTCACCACTAAAAAGGCTCTGTCGATATTGGCTGCTATTATGTGGGACTCTTTTGACAGGTTGCTCGCTCGTCTTATAATATAATTCTCTCGCGGCTGTATGGCCGTGATGAAAGCGTTTCCGTCAGGATTCAGATTTATTTCCACTCTGTCGCCGACCGCTACGGGATTGGTCGTGCGTATCCCTTTGAGCCGGAAATTGCCTTTGACCTTGCAGTTTATATCTTCCCCTTCATCGGTGTGGACTACGTACCAGCTTCCGGTATTTCTTATGACAAGACCTTTCATAGTCTCCTCTTTATTATTGTTGCTGCAATCATAGACACAAAAGTACACAATAAATTTGGGAATATAAAGTTAAAAGAGTAATGAATGAACTATCTGACTGCAATGTGATCCTGTTGTGTGGCATTTCCGGTTCTGGAAAGACCACTTTTGCCCGACATCTCACCAAGTTCGGATTCATCCACCTGTCACTTGACGGAATCATGTGGGATGAGTTCGGTGATTTTTCTCCTGAAGAGTTCATGATCTACAGTCAACGCGCCGATGAGATATTGAGGCAGAAACTTGCCGAATGCGTCGCTTCGGGACAGAAAGCGGTTGTTGACGCAACATTATGCAAGCGCGCGAAGCGTGATGCATACCGCAGTTTTCTTGACACTCTCGGAGCGCGATACGCTTTGGTATATTGCTCGGCCGAGCCGCAGGTGTTGCGTGAAAGGCTGTGCCGACGCAATGAGCATCCCGGGCGGGAGGCGGCAATTGTGACCGATGACATGCTTGACCGTTTTCTGGCAGGCTTCGAGCCTCCTATGTCCGATGAAGCTTATGTTAGTCTACCAACCGCCGCCGAGAGCTTTGTATAGCCTTATTATGACGAGATTTTTATCCCTCATGGCATTGCTCATGCTTATGCGCGCGTCGAAATAGCTTCGTTGAGCGTCGAGTACGTCAAGATAGCTTATGACTCCGTTTATATATTGCAGCTGAGCCAGTTCGAGATTTGTTTTCGCTGAATTTTCAAGCCGTTTGATGGAAGCGAAAATCTCATTCATTTTCCCATAGTCGACAATTGCGTTTCTAACTTCCTTAAAACCAGTCAGCACGCTTTTTTCATAGGCGGTAAGGGCTTGCCGGTAGGCGGCTTGCTGTGCCCGGTAGGCTCCTTGTCTCCTGCCTGCGTCAAATATCGGGCCAAGCAGAGATCCTCCAAGAAAAGACATCGGCGATTTGAGGAAATCATTCAGCTCCTCGCTTTCAAGCCCTCCGCGTCCGGTCAATGTGAGTCGCGGGAACCGGTTGGTGTATGCCATCCCTACGGCTGCATTGGCTGCTATCAGTCTCTGTTCCGCCGCACGTATGTCGGGCCGGCGTTCGAGTAACATTGAGGGCAAGCCTATCGGCAGACTGTCGGGCAATTCCGGATTGGGCAATATGGCGGAGCGTCTTACGTCGCAGCTGTATTCGCCGACGAGGAATGCAATCTCATTTTCCATAACCGCGATGTTTCTTTCGATTACCGGCACTCTTGTGGCAGTTCTCGCCAGTTCGACTTCGGCCTGCTGATAGGATGTTTCCGAGGTCAGCCCCCCTTCAAACCTGAGTTTGGCGATTCTTACACTCTCTTTTCTGGCGTTCAGCGTCTGCTTCACAATGCGCAGTTCATTGTCGAGCGCCACCAGCTCAAAATAGGATTGCGCCACTTCCGCGACAAGGCTCACTGTAAGCGCCCGCTTGCTGTTGACGCTTTCGAGCAGCAGCGCTCCGGCACGGTCACTGGCCCATCTGAGATTTCCCCATAAGTCGATTTCCCAGGACAGGGAAGCTTTTAACCCGACTTCAGGATCTCCTCGAAACGAGTGTCCGCCATAATTCAGTGTTTCCCGCTGTCCGTAGGCTTCGCCTGTCACGATAGGAAACAGGGCTGCTTTGTCGACGCGTTTACGTGCGGCAAGTTCTGCGATTCTCGCATCGGCAATCTTCAAATCTTTGTTGTTGTCGATAGCTTTTGCAATCAGAGAATGAAGAGTCGTGTCGGGAAATATTTCCCACCATTTCATGTCGCCGATAGAGAATGTGTCGGTTCCCGCATATTCCCCGAAAGAATCGGGCATGTTTACATCGGGTTTTACATATTTTTGTCCGAGTTTGCATGAGCTCATGAAAACAAGGAAAGCCGACAGAAGGATTGTATATCGAGTCATAGAGTTTTAGCTTTTTTTCGGTTTCTGATACGCTCTTTTGCGCGATAAATCAATACAAAAAAGAATGGAACGAGAATAATTCCCACTGCAACTGCAAAAATCATTCCGGTAAACACTCCCGTGCCAATCGCCCTCCGGCTTGCCGATCCCGGCCCTGATGCTATGACCATGGGAAGCATTCCGAGAATGAAGGCCAGCGAAGTCATCAGGATGGGGCGGAAACGGAGCCTTGCCGCATAAATCGCCGCTTCAAGAGCGTCAACACCCCGGTCGACTTTCTCTTTTGCAAATTCGACAATGAGAATCGCGTTTTTGGCGGCCATACCCATAAGCATTACCAGTCCGATTTGGAAATACACGTCATTTTCCAGTCCGAAAATCCATTCACCGAGATAGGCTCCCAAAACGGCGACCGGCAGGGAAAGAAGTACGGCTACGGGTACTGTCCAGCTTTCATAAAGAGCAGCCAGAAACAGGAATACAAACAGGAATACCAGCGCAAGCACAAGGCCGTTTTTACCTCCAGCCGCTTTTTCCTGAAAAGACAATCCGCTCCATTCGACGCTGATGTTGTCGGGAAGCCTGTCGCGGGCGATTTTCTCGACTTTGGCCATCGCATCGCCGCTGCTGTAGCCTTTGGCAGCTTCGCCTCTTATAACCGCGCTGTTGAACATGTTGAATCGTTTGATATTGCCCGGGCCGGTGGTATATGACGCTGTTCCCAAAGACGTGAGCGGTATCATGGCATTATTGTTGCCTCTTACGTAGAACATATTGATGTTTTCCCGATGCTCGCGATAATTGGATTCGGCCTGTATGTACACGCGGTAGATGCGGTTGAACATATTGAAGTCATTGACGTATACCGATCCCGTATAAGCTTTCATCGTAGAAAACACATCAGCGAGGGGCACTCCTGAAAACATTACTTTGTCGCGGTTGACATCGAAATACAATTGCGGAATTTCGCTTTGGAGTGAGGTCGACAGACCGGTTATTTCCTTGCTTCCTGACGCATACTTCATAAGAGTGTCGGCCGCCGCCTGAAGGTCGCCTAACGTAGCGTCTCCACGGGCCTCAAGCTGCAGCTCGAAGCCACCGGAAGAGCCCAGTCCCGGAATAACGGGCGGTTTAGAAAGATACACCTTGCATTCGGGATATTGCGAGAGGTCGCGTCTTATTACCGCCATTATATCGTCTATGGTCTCGTCATCGCGTTCTTCCCACGGTTTCAGTATGACCGTGAGGAGGCTTCTTTCCTGACTGCTTCCTATCTGTCCGCTACTTCCCGCCACGCTTTGCACGTATTTTACCGCCGGATTTTCCATGAGATAGGTCACGGCGCGATCGGTTATCTCGCGGGTGCGTTCAAGTGTGGCTCCTTTTGGCAGCTCAAGCTCGACGGTGAAATATCCCTGGTCTTCCACGGGGAGAAAGCTTGAGGGCATGAACTTATTGATTACGAATATAAGGACAATCATTGCGATAAATGACATCATGACGGCTTTTTTATGTTTTAGCGTCACGCTTATCAGTGATACATAACTGTTGTTCCCCTTGGCAATCCAGTTATTGATTTTAGTGAAGACGCGGTTTTTCCGTGTGCCAGTCTGCGGACGCAGAATCATCGAACACATGACGGGGCTTAACGTAAGCGCTACCACCGTAGACAACAGTACAGACACTACGATAGTCACAGTGAACTGACGATAGAGCTGTCCAGTGATTCCTCCAAGGAAGCTGACCGGAACAAATACGGCCGCAAGCACAAGCGAAGTGGCGATAATCGGACTTGTCAGTCCTTTCATCGCTTTTTTTGTCGCTTCATAGGGGGGCAGGTGTTCTTCCTCCATAACGCGCTCCACATTTTCCACAACCACTATGGCATCGTCGACCACTATTCCTATGGCAAGCACAAGTCCGAGGAGAGTGAGCATATTGAGGGAGAATCCGAGAGCGAGCATGACACCGAAAGTCCCAATCAGCGAGATTGGAACGGCAACAAGCGGGATTACCGTAGCTCTCCAGCTTTGTAAGGAGAGGAATACAACCACAAGCACCAGAACAAGCGCCTCAAAAAGTGTTTTATACACTTCGTCGATAGACTCGGAGATATAGGTGGTCATATCGAACGGAATATCGTATGTGACTCCCTGAGGGAAGGTGCGGCTTATGTCCTGCATGGCCTCTTTCACGTTTCGGGCTACTTCCATGGCGTTGGCTCCCGGGAGCATGTACACAGCAAGGACAGCCGCATTGCCGCCGTTGATTCCGCTTTCAGTGTTGTAGGACTGGGCTTCGAGCGATATGCGCGCCACATCGCGCAGACGTATTATCGATCCGTCGGGATTAGCCCTTATCACGATATCTTCAAATTGTGACACGGAAGAGAGACGCCCCTGAGTGGTGATTGGGATGGTCACATCGATTCCTTTGACCGGCTGCTGTCCGAGCACTCCGGCGGCTGATTCACGGTTCTGATCTTTGAGTGACTTTTGTAAATCGGCTACGGTTATGCCGAGATTGGCGAGTTTGTCGGGCTGCACCCATATCTGCATGGCATAATATCGAGAGCCGATATTAGCTACACGCCCAACTCCGGGCACACGCCGCAGGAGGTCTAAGACATTGAGAGTAGCGAAGTTGCTAAGGTATATTTCGTCGAATTTTTCGTCGTCGGAGCGGAGACATATTGTAAGCAATTGACTTGACGCCTGTTTTTCAACAGATATGCCGTTTTGCACGACTTCAGCGGGAAGACGGTTTTCAGCGAGTTTCACACGGTTTTGCACCTCAACCGCAGCTAAATCGGGATTGGAAGAGATGTCAAATGTGACAGTCGCCGAGAATCCGCCTGAATTGGAGCTGGAGGACTCCATGTACAACATACCAGGAGTTCCGTTAAGTTCCTGCTCGATAGGTGTCGCCACCGCCTGTGATACTGTCAAGGCGCTTGCTCCCGGATAGGACGCGCTTATCTTGACTACCGGAGGGGTGATGCGCGGATATTGGTCTATGGGCAGCATTGTCAGGCCGATAAGCCCGATTATGACAATCAGTATTGAAATGACAATCGAGAATACCGGACGGTCAATAAAAAAACTTACTTTCATAGCATTTTCGGATTGTTGTTTTCTGATACTGCAGAGTCGGCAGGCTCAGTCTCTTTCGCGAGAGCGTTATCTATTCTTACTTTCATTCCGGGCGAGAGTTTGTGGAATCCTTCGGAGACGATTTCCTCGCCGGGCATGAGTCCACGTTCGACGACCATTCTGTTTTCCAGTTCGGGACCAAGTTCAATGAAACGTTTCTCTACTGTGGAGTCATTGCGCACTACGTAGATATAGGCGCCGCCTTTTTCGATAATTATCGCTTTACTTGGAACGACTGTCGCGTTTTCCCTGACATCAAGAAGCACTTTCACTTTGGTGAACTGTCCGGGCAGAATCTCTCTTTCAGGGTTAGGCATCTGCGCCCTGACAGAGAAAGTGCCTGTCTTGGGGTCTACTTCCGGCTCGGCGAAATCCACCATACCCTTATGCAGATAGACGGTGTTGTCGGCAAGAGTGATTGTGACATATGGCTGCCATGAGCGCGATTTGTCCTGCTGTCCCAGATCGACATTGCGTTCTTTGCTTTTAAGATAGTCAAGCGCGGTCATGCTGAAGTCGATTCTTACGGTATCGCTTTCCACGATTGTGGCGAGCAATGATTTTGCACCCGGGCCGACGAGTGTGCCGAGGTCAACTTGGCTTTCGCTAATATGACCTGATATCGGGGCCCGCACGGTAGTGAATCCCAGCTCGAGCTCAGCCTGGGCGAGGTCGGCTTTGCTCATTGCCACCGATGCTGTCGCCGTCTCGTAGGCAGCCACAGCATTGTCGAGGTCAAGTTGGCTTGCCGCGTTTTGCGAGTAGAGCGGACGTATTCTTTCAAGGTCGCGTTTGGCTTTCATTGCCTGCGCCTCGTCCTTTTTTAACTGCGCTCTGGCTTTGTCGACCTTTGCCTTATATTGGTCGGGGTTGATTATGAACAGCACCTGATTCTTTTTTACCTGGGTGCCTTCTTCAAAGAGCATCTTTTCAAGATATCCTTCGACACGCGCTCTTACTTCTACCGATTTATGAGCGCGCACTCGGCCAACATATTCTCCATATATCTCAACTTCGTCGCGTTGCACAATCTCTGTCGATACGACAGGCAAAACCTTTACATCTTTTTTGCATGACAAAACTATGGAAAAGACTGATATTATCAGTAATGTGCGGACGATTCTTTTACAAACCATAAAACAATTATTATCTTGTTGCATTATATCCAATTTGAATGTGATGAATTATTGTTAATGAAACAAAGGCAAGCTCTGATTGGTTCATCAATCCCTATGCACATTATAAATTCATACACAAATACAAAGATATCAATAAATTGCAAGATGAAATGAAATTGTAAACAGACCGCATGAATCTGTCAATCAACGTCGATATGTGATGACGTAACCACGTTCAGAAGAGGGTTGAACGCGGCATGATATTAAAAAATGTCAATGTCCTTTTTATGACTTTAAAAGCAGTCAAGGGCTTGGATTGAAAACGTATAGCGGGGGCGGACGGAACTTTTGCATTCCGGCAACAAGGGGTCTATCGACGATAGGATAATCAAGTGAACAAGCTGTCAGGCAATCGACGGGCTGACGCGGAAGAGAAGGAACGCGCCGATGAGGGCGAAGACACGTGACGGGCGGTTTTGCCTGCCGCAAGGGAATGCGGCAAGTCATGACGGGAGGCTGCGGATGACGGACACAGGCTGTGGGTGTCTCAGCCGGTTTTGCGGCAGCGGATGGCGGCGCAGAGGGTGTTGCAATTGTGACACAAAGAATAACAGGCCTTGATTTCCGGCACCCTGATTGCCTGGACGAGCGGAATAAGACAGTCATGGTGGCGGTTGAGCGTGAGCGGCCGGCGGCTGTTTTTACAATTATGCGGCCTCTTGATGATTTAAGCGATATGCGATTCATAGTTATTAAATGATGAAGGTGTCAGTAGTATCAGATTATTTTCTGCAAAGATAATACAAGAATCAATACAAAGTATGTACAAATTATCGCAACCCATGAAAAATTTTTGATTGGGCGAATTGAATGGGACTAATAGGGCAAATCAGTTAGATTAATATATATGTTGGAGGCGGTGGATGGATCGATATAAAAAGAGCCGCAGGATTAAATTTAATCTCACGGCTCTTACAGAGAGCGGCAAACGGGGCTCGAACCCGCGACCCTCAGCTTGGGAAGCTGATGCTCTACCAACTGAGCTACTGCCGCATGTCGGTTTGATGATGCAAAGTTAAATATAAATTTTTAATTTCAGCTACTTTATATCGTCAAAAATTTATAATGATATTATAAAGAATAAGTTTGCGCTTTCCTGAAGAGGATGATGATGTCAACATACTGGGAATCTTTTAATAAGCCCGATATGGTCAGAATTCGTAGAGGCGTGTGGTCAGGTTTATCATGAAAGTGGTGGCTCCGGTGTGAGGTTGGGCGAGGGCGACCCCAATGCGGAACTGTTTTACGTTGAGTCCCGCACATGCTGAAAATCCGGATAAGAAATTGCGGGAATACGTGCTCATGTCGGTGCGTGTCTTGTAATTGTAGCCGAGGCCGATGTAAAAGTTCTCTGACGGGGCATATTCGGCTCCAAAGACAAGGTGACGGAAGAAGTTGGATGAAAAAGTGTCTTTTGTTTTTATTTCGGAAGAAGATGAGCCGTCGCCAATATCCTGATAGGGAAGATGCCATTTGGTCAGATTCCAGGCTGTAACGGACAATCGGAACGGTGTTTCTCCAAGGCCTTTAGTCAATCCGAACCGCACGTCTACGGGCAATCTGTCGTAGCGGTCGTTAAAACGCTTGACCTGTCCGCCAAGGTTGGCGACAACTGCCGACAGCGATAAATCGTTTTCGGCATCGAAATAGTTAATACCCAAATCAGTGGCGATGGCGAATGCCGAGTATGAATCATAGGCTGAATATATGCCTTTGATGGTTATGCCGCCTCTGAGCCTATCGGTGATGTCGTGGCTGTATGAGGCAGAAACGTACATGTCCTTAGGGCTGAATGTGCCTGTGACAGCGCCGGTCTCGTCGGCAGCTTTAATCTCGCCGTATCCGAAATACTGGATTCCCACAGCCCATGCCGAACGGTCGCCGGCCGCCATGCCGTAACGCGCTCCGGCGAAATCGGCTGTCCCGATGTAGCGCATATAGTTGAGCGATAACTGCTTTTCCACTTCGGGGCCGAGAAGGGCCGGATTCTGTTCGGTCATGCTTAAATCGTCGTCAATCACCGAGATGTTTATTCCTCCAAGCCCGTATACGTGGCTCGACACGGGAATGTCGAGAAAGTTGTAGGCTGTAGCTCCGTCGGCTCCTTCGGAAACAGTCGGGAATAAGCATCCAAGCAAGGAGATGATTGTGATAAAACGCGATTTCATAACGTTATTGATAACGACAATCGGTGGCGCCTTATTGCATCGCGAGGATAATTTGTGGATTTTAGTTGCTCAAACAAGGTTAAACAATTTGAAAAAAAATATAACCGCTTGTTTTTATCGTGTTATGGGTTTATATTTGCAAATGACAAATATGCTTCAACATGAAATGGAACATTAAATTCATCACAATATCCTTAATCTTTTCCAGCATAGCTTTTATGGGTTCTGCCCAAATGAGACGAATAATGGTCCACACGACTGAACAGACTTTGGCCATGACCGGCAATCATTATATTCAGGAATTTTCAGTGGAAATCATTGAAGCTTATGAAAGTGAATCAGTTGATGTGCCGCCGATGTTTCCCGGCGGTCAAAACGCGTTGCTCAGATATATAAATTCCGCTCGCCGTTATCCCGCCGACGCTTACAGTAAAGGAATTCAGGGAAAGGTATTGTGCGCGTTTGTGGTGCAGCCCGACGGGTCGGTCACGCACATCAATGTTTTGCGCAGTGTGGATCCTTCTCTCGACCGAGAGGCGGTGAGGGTATTGAGCACCATGCCTAACTGGCACGCAGGACGCATAGGAAATGAGAGCGTGCCGGTATATTATATATTGCCAGTGCAATTCCGGCTGTAATATTTTTTCGTTTTAATCGGGAATTTCGTATATTCGCATATTAATTCAAACCTAAAAAGATATGGCAAACAAACGAAATCTAAAAAAAGTGATAAGAATCGTATGTGGCGATATAGCGAGTGAATGCATTCTTGCGCGTCATTTCGTGCCTGATATCGACCCTGCGAAAATGACCGATATTGTAGTGGAGGTGGCTGACCTTCAGTGCAAGACGTTGGAAAATGTGTCATTCTCTTTTGACAAGAATCCCGGGAGCTTTGATAATATTCACGACTATCGCAAGGCTCGTAAAGCCTATTTTAAGAAAGGTTACGGAAAACTCCGCGCAGATTTTGACGCTGCCGTCGTAGAGATTGTCAACAAGATGAATGCCGCTCTTCCAGACAAACAAAAGGAACTCAATAAGGCTAAATAAGCCGTCCGCACGCCTTAGCCGTCTTACGTGAAAAAGATGTTTCTATCGAAATGGATACTTAAAATAATCGGGTGGAAGGTTGAAATAACCACACCCGATTATTCTAAATGCCTCATATGTGTCGCCCCGCACACTTCCAATTGGGATTTCATACTTGGTGAGCTTGCCTACACGTCAGTCGGCCGACGAGCCGGATTCTTAATGAAGGAGGCGTGGTTTGTGTGGCCTCTGGGGTATTTTTTTCGTGCAATCGGCGGTATTCCGGTGCCTAAGAAGCGCGGAAGCTCGCTTACGCAGGAGATTGTTGAAAAGTTTAAAAACAGTGACCGGCTTGTGCTGGCGATTACTCCAGAGGGGACACGCAGCGCCACCACCAAATGGCGGCACGGATTTCTGCACATAGCCATGGAGGCTGATGTCCCTCTTCTGCTTGGGGCTCTTGACTTCAAGACCAAAACGATTGAAATAAAAACACGGTTTGAGCCTACCGGCGACATTGAAGCCGATCTCAGGGCGATAAAGCGGTTTTATAGCCGATTTACGGCAAAGTATCCTGAAAAATTCTCTACCGGCGATGAGTGATATTTTAAAGATTGCCGCATTGCAGCTTGACATTGCCTGGGGCGACCGTGAGGAGAATCTCCGCAGAGTGGCTACGGCGATTGAATCTATGCCTGCCGGCACCGACATTTTTATGCTTCCGGAGATGTTTTCTACCGGATTTATTTGCGATCCACCGGAGGCATTGGCAAGCGGCGAGCCGGCGGACGGCCCTACGCTGAACTGTATCCGTGACTTGGCGAGAAGCTATAGTGTGGCTATATGCGGGTCGTTTATCGCCCGTGTCGACGATAAGGTGTTTAACCGTGGTTTTTTCATAGAGCCGTCGGGTGATGAGTATTTTTATGACAAACATCATCTGTTTTCTTTCAGCGGAGAAGATCAGGCTTACACGAGAGGCGAATCTTTGATGCCTGTATTCCGCTATCGCGGATGGAACATAGCGATGGCGGTATGTTTTGATTTGCGTTTTCCGGTATGGCTGCGCAACAAGATGGGGGAGTATGACTTATTGTTGATAATGTCCAACTGGCCTGACAGCCGGGCGTATGCCTGGAAACATCTTCTTATAGCGCGGGCAATTGAAAATCAGGCTTATGTCGCGGGATGTGACCGGAGTGGGAATGACCGTTTCGGAGATTATTCCGGAATCTCCATGATTGTCGACGCGAAAGGTGGACCCATTCATAGGGAAACCGACAGCGGGCTGGTTGTGGCTGAACTGTCGAAAAGCGAACTTAACAGATTCAGGGAAAAATTTCCGGTCTACATGGAGGGTGACAGATTTCAGTTAATTTAAGTGGAATCTATAGCCCATTTTTTGCAATCAGGATTGTTATACATATAACGAACTAATGCGAAAAGATTATGAAAATTACAATTAATAACAAGCCGATTGCCGTTCCCGACTATACATCTCTTTCGGGCGCTCTTGACCTTGCCGGTATTGATCCGGACGAAACAACTACTGCCGTTAACGGTAATGTTGTCAATCTTATAGACCGCGATTCCACGATACTTAAGGAAGGCGATGAAGTGCAGGTGATCGAGCCGTTTTCACGAACCGAATAACTATGATACAATTTTATACGACTCTCTCTGACCGATATTCGATTGTTGAAGAAGTGAAACTTGCTGTTGACGGCGGATGCCACTGGATTAACCTGTGCGCTGACGGAATGTCGAGAGAATGTCTTAAGGAGGCAGCAGAGGAGATCGTTCCAGTGTGCCGGGAAAAGGATGTTTTCCTCATCATAGACAATGATGTGGAACTTGTCCATGAACTGAAAGTTCATGGAGTGCGTCTGGCCGACGGTTCATTATCGGCGAAAGAAACCCGCGACCGTCTCGGTCCGCATGCTATTATCGGTGTTGCTGTAAGCTCGGCTTCGGAAGCGGCCGCCTTGAGGGGTGTGGATGTGGATTATGTCACTGCCGATATTTCGATTTTGAAAGAAGTTGCGGTTGCCGTTTCGGCTTTTCAGCTGCCGGTTGTGGCTGCCGGAGATGTTACGGCTGAGAATATGCAGTCATTGTTGGAGGATGGCGCCCAGGGATTGGGTTTCTCTGCATCGGTCGTCAACGCCGCCGATCCGTCGGCATATATTGCCGGGATTATGACAAAAGTCTGAACGGCATTTTGAGATAGCGCCGCAATCGGATACAGCCGGAGGACGGCACAGTAGGAAATACCGATAATTCTTTGTACATTTGCATTAATCTAACTTTAAATGCAAATATTATGAAGAGTGATCCGAAAGAGTGTTTATATTGTACCAATAATGACACTTTACACAATCTGATGATTGAAATCGCGCCTTTGAGCGTGTCACGTGTGTTTTTGTTTAAGGAGCAGACTTATCTTGGTCGTTGTCTTGTGGCTTATAACGGTCATGTGAATGACCTGTTTGAGCTTACTCCGGAGGAGCGTAACGCATTTATGGACGACGTGACCAGAGTGACCCGTGCGATGGACAAGGTGTTTCATCCTGAAAAAATCAATTATGGCGCATATAGCGACAAGCTATCGCATCTGCATTTCCATCTTGCTCCTAAATATGTCGACGGGCCTGATTATGGAGGCGTGTTCCGCATGAACCCGGGAGAAGTGTATCTTACTGATGCTGAATATCAGGAGATGGTGGAGGCTATGCGAGCCGCGCTTTAATCGATTTCACATAAAAGCGACAGCATGTTTTTTCATGCTGTCGCTTTTTGCATTTTTTGAGAGGGCTGTATGTGATTATTTTTTGAAAATGAGCTTTTATTGTGGCCTTTTTGTGCTTTCCGTGTGCCTGCCGGAGCAAAAAAATGATGTAATCGCAGCAAAAATAATTTGTAGAAATACAAAAGAAATAGTATCTTTGCAGACGCAAAGCCCAGGTGGCGGAATGGTAGACGCGCTCGTTTCAGGTGCGAGTGCTGCGAGGCG